>JALWCU010000253.1 GCA_027015275.1 Bacteroidales bacterium
CGCATCGGCATCTCTGCCAAAGGCAACTGCGGACCCACCCGGCTGTATGTCTCGCCCACGAGCACGACCCAGAACCACCCGCCCGCCAACCTGCTCAGCGTGTTCTCGAGCGCATCTATTTCGTCCAGGCTGGAGATTTCTTTCCGGACCTCAAAACGCAACACAACGTGTTGCCCCGCTTCGGGCAGGGTGATGTATTCCGCCAAAGAGACCCCGCCCTGAAGCTCCCCACGGACCTTCTCTCCAATGCTCTTTACGTGCGCGAGCAAATCAGGTGAAACACTGTAAAGACCTTGCATACGATGCACCTGACCAGCCTAACGATGGCGTCAGCGGCACGGGATGTTTGTCCAATAAGTTCGTTGGCGGAAGTTTTTGGCTTGAAGCCGCCAACGTTGCCCTACGGCGATGACATGTCCGCTGCGCACATGGCTGGCAAGAGATGAAGTCTAATGGGTTGATCATAAGCAAAGTAAATGCATTTCCCCAGCAGACCCAATTGAGCTAGAAGCCTAGCACTACTAGTAGATGCTTGCATTCGCACAATACTTGAATAACTGTAGCGGCGGTTATCATCATCGTAAAAATTACCATAAGAGTATTTTGAGTTTTTAGAGCCTTATACTTGCGATATTCTAAAATTTCTTTGGCGACACGCCCGTCAGGCGAGCCTGGATCACTAACAAATATTTGGATTAATTCTTCGTCTAATTTCTTGTCAATCTTTGTTTTGATATCGCTCATCATTGCCCTCCGGTATTATGTTTTTGCTTGAAAAGAAAATAGTTTATGCTCAAGTACATCTTTACACTCTAGATCACCTGATATAACTTTATCCAACTCCTGCCGAAATTGTTGGTGTATATCCGTAATCTCCTCGGTAATTACACGGTTTTTGCCAAAAAAATTTCCCACCCCTGAGAGCATAATCTCATATTGTACTGCCCTCCGCTCGCCTCTTACGTTATATCCTAAATTCGCTCTCCAATGGCGAGGGATTAAAATACCAAATTCTTCAAGATATCGTTCAAACCAGCGTTTTTGGCGGTAAAATTCTTGCATATAGGAAAGGTGACATAAAGCTATCCCACCTAAGGCAAGGATTTCCTCGCGAATAAATTTCCAAGCTTCTTCTTCTTGAAAAGAACTAATGATTAATTTTTCCATTCCCATGCTTTCAAATTCAAAACTGTTCAGTGTTGCAATCTGTTTAGAACTTGCTATAAATCCATAAGTGTTTAACACATATTGCAAAATACTTTTCGCTCTAGAGGTAAGACTTACTATAAACTCCTCTTTGATAGAATCAGGAGAGTTTATTAAAGTGAGAAACAAAGGATTTTGTATATGTATAAGACGTGGGGTATCTTCGTCCGCTACATTCTGATATAACGAAAACATTATCTCTTTAAATTTATTTTCACTAATGCCAAGCCTTTGCACCATTGCATTTCGTACTTCCCCGATACGAGGCCGATTGAACGTGTGTTTATTCGACACTTTATGCAGCAAAGTTAAGTTCCAAATTCCTGTTAGCAACAAATGTGGAAGAAACTTCTCCAACAAATGGTGTTTTGCTTGCTCGTCCTCCCCTTTTCGAACCAAAGCGCAAAAATATTCCATTTCTCCACTATTGGACACGTTAGCAATCCAATCCAGCAAAGAGAATTGGTGCTTTGTAACAGGATTTGCTCGAATCCACGCAAGATATAGTGTGAGGATAGCACGCTCATCCAGATTATTTGGCTTGTAATTCAAATCAACAAGACTAGATAAAAAGCCCCAGTGTTGCCTCAGCATATAACGAATTGAGCTATTCGATAGGTCAACACAATGTATTCTCTTAAATACGCTTAAAATTTTTTCAGAATATCGTTTAATCTTTTCAAACTCAATGGGCTTAATTTTCGCCTGGCGGGCAGCGAACTGTAAGCGACGATGTACTATCGCCTCAAAATCCTCCCAAGAAACACGGCTCATCGGAACTGCCCGCGTTTCACGATGCTTCGGATCACTTTTTTCATCTAGGTACAACCGTACCTTCAAAAAACGAGGGGGAGCTTGATTTTCATCGAATTCATCCTCGATAACTATATTCTCAGAACGCACTGATACCCCAATGTTTGCAAATTCGGATACACTAGAGGCTAATCTTCTGAGCGCACTTTGTACCCTGGATTGCTGCCGCGGAGAAAGTGCATCAACGTTGTCTACCCATATACACTGTCGCTTGAATCCTAATATTGAATGCGCTGCGTGCATCAAAAAGCTAGTCTTGAACGGAGGAGCTTTGAATAATTCGTTGTAGACATAATCATACACTTCGTCATCAATATCCCAAACTTTTACAAGCCATTTCAACACGTTTTCCATGTTTTCGTTTATACCTACATCTTCCTGATGTCGGTTAGCATATCTCCTAAACTTTCTTCGCATTGGATGGACTAACTTCCCAAACTCATATCCGGCGGGCTTTTCCTCACGCGAAATGATGTAAGCAGCTAGTTTTTGAGCAGGCATGGCACCATCACCACCAACCTGATCAGTAAACACTTTATCCATGTACTTCCTTTTTAGTGCATCCATTAACTCCCGAGATATTTCGTCTGGAGGAACTTGATCTAAAGGTCTCGACAGTTCATCAGCCGTCCTAGCATTTATAATAAAGAACAAGAAATCATTTTGTTTCAATAAATCCCGAGCAATCTTATGAATAAGTGAGGTTTTGCCAGAACCTTTCTCGCCCACCAATAAGATCATATCGGAAAATAAATACAAGGCTTCAATTATGTCTCTTTCTTGTTCCCGTTCAACATATAAATTATCAAAGAACTCTGAGTAATTAATATGAGAGGGCCTAGGCAAAAACAAATTCTCTCGTTCTTTATAGCTCTGATCTACGGAAAAATCGCAGATACCACGATACACATTAAGGAAATAGTTTATATCCGCACTTCCTTGTAACTCTTTCATAACAAATTCTCCTTAAATAACCAGATTAACAAAAACTTTACCCAACGATTGCGTCAGCGGCGCGGCGTCGCCGTTCTCTGGCACGGCTGGCGACGCTCCCCCACCTCAAAACCACCACCGGCGCCCCAGGATGAAGCCATGTCCTTTGCACGCGGGGCTGGGAGGGGTATGCCATGCATTTTAGGCGCTTCTCATCGACTTTCGCTGCCGCTATCGCTTTCTCGCTTTATTTCATCCACGATCTCCGCCAAGCTCTTTCCACCGAACAAAGCCTCGCGCTCTTCGGCGTATTC
>JALWCU010000254.1 GCA_027015275.1 Bacteroidales bacterium
ATGACTCGCTTGTGCTGAGCTTTACCAATACCCCCACTGTGCCGCCCGAGAAACATCACATCCAGGTCGATCCCAAGCTCACACCACAGCAGCGGCAAGCTCTCAAAAAAAAGACAGTGCCGTGCCGCCCCCCTACAAAGCCTGTGCACGACCCTGCCGTTGTCGCAGAATTTAATCAAATACACTTCCCAAATATACTTTTCGCCTTTGACAGCGACAGAATTATACGTAGCGAGCAGCAAGGACTCAACGAAATAGCAGCATTCATGAAACGCCACCCACAGGTGTACCTCATGGTCGAAGGTTATACAGACAGCATTGGTTCATATCAATACAACCTTGACCTATCACGGCGTCGTGCCCAGGCTGCCAAACGCCTGCTCGTGGCCAAAGGCATAGCACCGGGCAGAATATTCACACGCGGCTACGGCGAAAACCGCCCAGTGGCAAGTAATGCCACAGACCAAGGCCGTGCTCGCAACCGCCGCATAGAATTCCATATTTTCAAGTATTAACTGCCGCGGCCTTGCGATGGTGCTACTAGCAGTCATGCGATGACACCGAAGCGGCGCAAGGCGACGATGTATGTTAGTGCGCAATCTGGTGGGAATTCGATGTAGATTAGGCTCTGCTGTGTGTTAGTCGCTGATAAAGCAACCTGACAGACCTTTCCTTGTGGTCTGTCAGGTTTAGTGCGCCTGTCGGCGCTTAGTTGCCCCGCACTACCGTATAGGGTTTACAAGAGAATCGTCCTGGCGGACTGAGAGTTGCGCCTTGCGTCGCTTAGTTGCCCCGCACTACCGTAGGGTTTACAAGAGAATCGTCCTGGCGGACTGAGAGTTGCGCCTTGCGTCGCCTAAGTTCCCCGCACTACCGTGCAGGGTTAACAATAGATCGTCCTTGCGGACTATGTGGCTATGAAATGAAGTCCCGACAGGGACGACCTATTGTTCGCCCACAATGAAATGTGGGGAATGAAAAATTAAAAATCCTGATAGGGATGCTCTCTTGTTTGCCCACAATGGAAATTGTGGGCTTTGTGGAAAAGTCCCGACAGGGACGACCTATTGTTCGCCCCCGATGGAAATCGGTATATGGAAATGCAAGGCATTTCCCCAGTCTATCTTATCTCTATCATGAATGGCAACATTGCCCAAACCTTTGATTTCTGCCTGAGCAAGTTTGCTGTGGACATAATCTTATCCAGCTCAGGGAACTGCGAGACTATATTGGATTTGACAGAGAAGCCTTGGCTCATGATATAATCAAGAAGTTTTTTCTGCTTTGGATATTCCACTATGCTATAGCTGGTTAGATTAGCTTTGTGTGCAGCTATCTCAATGGCAAGTTGAAGGTCCCCAAGAGTATCTACAAGCCCCAGTCGATAAGCATCCAGTGCAGCCCACACACGACCGCGCGCAATGCTATCCACATAGTCTTTGTCCAGATGTCGCCCCTGTGCTACGTGAGAGACAAAACGATTGTAAATTTTTTCTATCGATGCCCGGATAAATTCCTTTTCTGTGTCGTTCATTGGTTTAAACATGTTGCCCATATCAGCATTTATATTTGTCTTGACAACTTCGGGTGTGATATGCAATTTTTGCGTTATGAGCTTATCCATGTCAAAGAGCAATCCAAAAACGCCAATAGAGCCGGTTATTGTCGAGCTATCGGCTACGATTTCATTTGCAGCGCAAGAGATATAATAGCCACCTGAAGCAGCTACACCGCCCATTGACACGATAACTGGTTTAACCTGTGATGTGAGCTGAACCTGGCGCCATATTCTCTCAGAAGCCAGAGCACTACCACCAGGCGAATTTACCCTCAGGACAATTGCCTTGACATTGGGATTCTGACGTAATGATTTGATTAACTTAGCATATTTAACACCCAGGATACTTGGCGCACTGATATTAGCGTTTGCATCGACTATGTCGCCCTGTGCATAGACAATCGCTATTTTGTTATTGCTTGATTGGGGTATTTTAACCACATTATTGGCATAATTGTTAATTCCAATAAAATGAAGTTTTTTGGTACTCAGGATTCCTGCCCTGTTTGTCAGGGTATCAATGAGCTGATCATAATATATTTGTGCATCAACAAACCCATATTTAACTGCATCGTCACTCGTTCTAATAGACAGGTTATCAGCCAGTTTGTTTAATTCATCTTTAGAAATTCCACGACTGCGGCTTATTGCATCTATAATATTTTGCCACAGACGGCCGAGCAGAAGTTTATATTGTTGACGGTTCTGTGGACTCATATTGTTGCGTACATAAGGCTCACCTGCTGATTTATACTCGCCGTGACGTATGAGAATAGGCTGTATGCCCAGCTTGTCGAGAAGGTCTTTGTAATAAAGTATCTGTGCTGCAAGTCCTTTCCAGAGAATATCACCTGTTGGGACGAGATAAATTTTGTCTGCAACCGTTGCCAGATAATAAGCTTTTTGATCATAAACATCAGAAAAAGCTATAACAGGTTTACCGCTGGATTTAAAATCTTCTATTGCTTTGCGTATTTCTTCTGTCTGAGCCCAATCGCCATTGACGGTGCGTGTGTTTATTAAAATTCCCTTGATGTGCGGGTCATGCGAAGCAAATTCTATGGCACGTTTAATGCTCACAAGGGATACAGGACCCTTATTGCCCAGAGATGAAAAGTCCTGGACTAAAACTTTGTCTTGAATTGGACGGGACAGCTTTATAGTCAAATATGCGTTCGAAGGTATTTGCTTGTTTTGTGTGCTGGATACAAAGATGTTAAACATAATCAACATCCACGTTGCCGTCGTCAGAAGGCTGTAAAAAAACATGCCTACTATCACGGCAAGAGTCATCTTCCAAAAACTATTTTTCATGTTACATTGTTTTTTATTTTGGTAATAAATTTACAATTTTTGATGACTAAACAAGCTTTAATTTGCTGCTAATGATGAAAAAAAAACTTTCATGGCGTCTGTTACTCTTGCCTTTTGCCTTGTTGTACAGTGCAATAGCATGGATCAGAAATAAGCTTTATGACTGGCAAATTTTACCGTCTCGCAGTGGCGTTTTACCGACCATTATTATTGGCAATTTAACCGTGGGTGGCACTGGCAAGACGCCTATGACAATACACCTTGCCCGAATGCTGAAAGATGAACATTCACTGGCTATTCTGAGCCGCGGATACAAACGTCGCTCCAAAGGCTGCTTAGTCTCTGATTACAAAGCTTCTTATAGACTAATAGGCGACGAGCCAAAG
>JALWCU010000255.1 GCA_027015275.1 Bacteroidales bacterium
CAACAAGAATCTCTTGATAAACAAAATTGGGATGATGCCCTGGTTCTGAGCAACATATTGGTTTCGGTTGATACTGATAATACAGAATTTCGTGCACTTAGAATCCTTGCATTACTGGGACTCAGGCTTTATTTCGATGCTTACCAAGACTATAAGATACTAAGTAACAATGAATTGAATAACAACGAAGTTTACAAGTTTATAAAAACCAAACTCTCTGCAATAGGTCTGAAATAGTGCTAATCCCAGACATTATTACTGATTTTGGCTTAGCCCCTGCGAACTTAGATAAGCAGGGGCTATTTTTGTGTATAATACATTGTAATACTTTACAATGCAATCGTTTGACTGACTGAAACTGAAAAATTTTGTATATCATATTTAATAGTTGTAATTTTATTTGCCAGAGTTTGGCGATTATTAAACCCTAAATATTAAAAATATGGCAGATAAAAAACGTGTTTACCTCTTCGGAGGTGGCAGTGCCGATGGCAGTGCCAAACTGAAAGATTTATTAGGTGGTAAAGGTGCAAATCTGGCCGAAATGGCTCGCATAGGTGTTCCAGTACCTCCTGGATTTACTATTACGACCGAAACCTGTATTGATTACTATAACCTGGGCGAAGCAAAAATCCGCGAACTTCTGGAGAAGGACGTTGTTAATGCAATACATTTTGTTGAACAAAAAACCGGCAAAAAATTCGGAGACACAGAAAATCCATTGTTAGTTTCTGTTCGCTCTGGTGCCCGTGTTTCCATGCCAGGTATGATGGACACTGTATTGAACCTGGGTATTAATGATGATGCTGTCCAGGGACTTGCAAAAAAGACTGGTAATGAACGTTTTGCATGGGATTCTTACCGTCGTTTTATTCAGATGTACGGCGATGTAGTCATGGGCGTTAAACCAGAAAAAGGCGAAATCGACCCTTATGAGAAGGCTATAGATGAGATGAAAGAAAAACGCGGCGTCAAACAGGATACAGAGCTGACAGCAGATGACCTCAAAGAACTGGTAGAAGTATTCAAAGGCATTGTAAAAAAATACACTGGACGCGACTTCCCAACAGACCCATGGGAACAGCTATGGGGCGCAATCATGGCTGTATTCAATAGCTGGAATAACGAGCGTGCTATTGCATACCGTCGTATTCACGAAATACCTGATAACTGGGGAACAGCCGTTAGCGTTGTTGCCATGGTATTTGGTAATATGGGTAACACATCTGCGACAGGCGTTGCCTTCACTCGTGATGCAGCAACAGGTGAAAAACGTTTCAACGGTGAATATCTGATTAATGCTCAGGGCGAGGACGTTGTCGCCGGTATCCGCACACCACTGAAAATCACAAAAGCTGATTCTATTGCCTGGGCAAAAGCTAACGGAATTAGCGAGGACGAGCGCCGTGAAAAATATCCTTCTCTCGAGGAATCAATGCCAAACGTTTACAAACAACTTTACGAGATACAGGACAAGCTCGAACATCACTATCACGACATGCAGGACATTGAGTTCACTATCGAAGAAGGTCATCTCTGGCTATTGCAGACACGTAACGGCAAACGTACTGGTCTGGCAATGGTTCGCATAGCCCTTGACATGATAGACGAAGGTCTGATAGACGAAAAAGAAGCACTGCTGCGTGTCGAACCAAACAAACTCAATGAGCTATTACATCCAATCTTTGACCCGAAAGCTCTGAAAACAGCAAAAGTCATAACAAAGGGACTGCCTGCTTCACCAGGCGCAGCAACAGGTCGCGTTGTTTTCTTTGCTGACGAAGCAGCAGAATGGGCTGCTAAAGGCGAACAGGTTATCCTTGTCCGTCTCGAGACTTCGCCCGAAGACATCGAAGGTATGAACGCTGCCCAAGGTATCCTCACTGCACGTGGTGGTATGACATCTCACGCAGCTGTCGTTGCCCGTGGAATGGGTAAATGCGCTGTTGTTGGTGCTGGCGAAATTGATGTTGACTATGATGCGCGCCAATTCACTGTAGGTGATACAGTTATAAAAGAAGGCGACTGGATTTCACTTAATGGTAGCACTGGCGACGTCTATCAAGGAAAAATACACACAATTGATCCAGAAATTGGCGGTTACTTTGGCCGTCTAATGGAGCTTGCCGATAAATACCGCGTACTGGGCGTCCGCACAAACGCAGAAACTGAACGTGATAGCGCCGTAGCTCGTAAATTTGGTGCAGAAGGTATTGGCCTTGCACGTACAGAACACATGTTCTTTGACGGCGAAAGAATTAAGCACATGCGCGAAATGATTCTGGCTGAAACAGAGGAAGAACGCCGTAAAGCTCTTGACAAATTACTTCCATACCAAAAGGAAGACTTTAAGGCTATTTTCCGTATAATGGAAGGCTTGTCCGTAACAGTTCGTCTCCTTGATCCACCACTGCATGAATTCTTGCCACATGACGAAGAAGCGCAGCAAGAAGTGGCTAAGGAAATGGGCGTTTCTGTCGAAAAAATCAAAGAAAAAGTCGAAGAACTACACGAACTTAACCCAATGCTTGGACACCGCGGCTGCCGTCTGGGCAACACTTATCCAGAAATCACAGAAATGCAAGTCCGTGCTATCCTCGAAGCAGCTATCGAGCTGAAGAAAGAAGGTATTGATGCTAAGCCAGAAATCATGGTTCCTCTGGTAGGCACAGACAAAGAGCTCATACTTCAGCGTCAGATCATCGAAAGCACAGCAGAAAAAGTCTTCGCAGATAAGGGCATGAGCATTGAATTCAAAATCGGTACAATGATCGAAATTCCGCGTGCAGCTATTACAGCTGACGAGATTGGCAAAGTGGCTGATTTCTTCTCATTCGGCACAAATGACCTTACACAAATGACCTATGGCTTTAGCCGCGATGATGTTGCCAAATTCCTGCCTATATATCTGAAGAAAGGCATGCTCGAACATGACCCATTCCAGGTATTAGACCGCAAAGGCGTTGGACAACTCGTCAAAATGGCTGTAGAGAAAGGCCGTAGCGTTAATCCAAAGATCAAACTGGGTATATGCGGCGAGCACGGCGGCGAACCAAGTTCAGTAGAATTCTGCCACATCGTGGGTCTGGATTATGTTAGCTGCTCCCCATTCCGTGTACCTATTGCACGTTTGGCAGCAGCTCAAGCAGCAATCCGCTACCCTCGCTCATAATGAGCCCGTTTTTTCGATAAAATAATTCTTACCCAAAAGCCTTGCATGCTGTAATTGCTTGCAAGGCTTTTTTT
>JALWCU010000256.1 GCA_027015275.1 Bacteroidales bacterium
GGTGTTTATGTTCTGCGCATGATAGGACTGGGGCAAACCATGAGCCGCAGAATTATTAAGATATAGACGCATTATTCCGATGTACAGATGGCATTTTTGTTGGTGCGTATTAACCTGAATATTAACAAATTATAGCAAGATTCATTATTACCAATATCACAGCAGGGCACTATAATCGCATTGTAAAAACAAGTATTGAACAGTACTATGAAGCTGTCCTGCTGGCTACTTGCAACTTTTAATAAAACAAACTTAATTTGATTATAGATAAATTCGTGCTCTGGGATAAAAACCAGCCCGTTTTTCCTATATTTTGCTATTTTTTTACTAATTTTAGCATTCTCTCATGGGTCGTTTTAAACACTTTTCGAAATACAACATCAAACAATAAAGCCGTGAAAGAAAATAAAAAATTAAGTCTGGTTGAAGTAATTGCAATGGCAGTGGGCACTATGATAGGTGCCAGTATATTCTCTATTTTCGGGCTGGGCGTGAAAATAGCAGGCACTGATTTGGCATTTGCTTTTCTTCTCTCAGGCGTGTATGCTTTTGTAGTCGCATACTCGTATGCTATTCTTGGGAAGCAAATAATATCTAATGCTGGTCCAATAGCCTTTATTCTCAAAGGCATGGGCGATAGCATCCTGACAGGTGCATTGAGCCTGCTGATGTGGTTCACCTATGTCATCTCTATTGCTCTATTTGCAAAAGGCTTCGCAGGGTATCTTTTGCCTGCTATAAATATTGCACCTACTGCTATATCTATGGGGATTGTGGAAGTGTTAGTGGTAGCTTTTTTCACAGTGCTTAATTTCTTTGGTAGCAAAGCTGTTGGCAAAGCAGAGTTTTACATTGTCTTAATCAAAGTATCTATTTTGCTGGTATTTATTTTGGGTGGATTTCTTACGATAAACTGGGGTATGACAAAGCCCAACTTTAACAGTCAGCATGTAAATGGATTGTTTAATGCTTCTATCATCTTTTTCCTGTCATATATGGGTTTTGGACTGATAACCAATGCCTCTGAGAATATAAAAAACCCAAAGAAAAACGTCCCACTTGGCATTTACCTGTCTATCATTATCGTGATGTTTATCTATGTATCAATTGCTTTAGTTACAATAGGTAATCTGCCTTTGCCAGAAATTATTAAAGCCCAGGAAAATGCCCTTGCAGTAGCAGCACGGCCATTTCTCGGAAATTTTGGCTTTGCCTTAATCACAATTGGCGCTCTGTTTTCTATTTCATCAGCGCTCAATGCTACACTTTATGGTGGTGCCAATATTGCTTATTCCCTTGCAAAGGATGGTGAACTACCCGAAGTTTTTGAGCGTAAAGTATGGTTTAAATCTACCGAAGGGTTATATTTCACTGCTGGACTAAGCCTGCTCTTTGCATTATTCTTCAATTTAGGCGCAATTGCTTCGATAACTAGTACAGTATTTACCGTGATATATATCTTTGTATTAGTGTCTCATCTGAAGTTGCGCAAACAATATGGTGGGAACAAAGTGCTTTTGTACATTAACCTGGTAATACTCTTGTCTGTTTTTATCGCACTGCTAAGGTATCAGTGGAATACTGGTAAGGATGCTTTTTATGCAAGCATTTTGACTTTTCTTTTAGCCGTATTAATTGAATATATTTATAGGAAATTTAGCCACCGCACATTAAAACCTGAAAAGATAAAAAGCTCAATCGACTAAATCTACTTTTTATGCTGAAGCTGCCGCAAAAAGTAAACACAACAGACAATCTATTATTAATCAAACCAATATACAAATAGTTTGCGGCAGCCTCAGTTCTGCATTAGTTATTTCTTACGTAGTCTTTGAACAGGTTATACAGCTTTGAGTCCACCCGGTCAACGACAAAGCTAAAATCAGACGGATTTTCGACAAAGTCCACTTCATCAATGTCAACTATAAGCAGCTCACCAAGATTGTAATTGGATATCCAGGCTTCATAACGCTCATTGAGCCGTGCTAAGTAGTCGATTTTTATTTCGTTCTCAAACTCACGCCCGCGTTTCTGTATATGCTCCACTAATTTAGGCACAGAAGCTCTCAGATAAATGAGCAGATCTGGTGGCTCAACGAGTGTTGTCATTAGATGAAACAGGTTCACATAATTTTCATAATCACGTGTACTCAAATGGCCTATTGCATGCAGGTTAGGTGCAAAGATATATGCGTCTTCGTAGATTGTCCTATCCTGGATAATAGTCTCACCAGAGCGGCGTATCTCTATGATTTGTTTGAAGCGGTTGCTAAGGAAATAGATTTGAAGATTAAATGACCAGCGCTCCATATCCTTGTAAAAATCATCCAAATAAGGATTGTCGTCAACAGATTCGTAATAAGGCTTCCATTTATAATGCTTGGCAAGCAACGTAGTCAAGCTGGTCTTGCCAGCCCCAATATTTCCAGCAATTGCGATATGGCGGCCCTTTTTAACTTGTTCTTGTTCTGACATGGTTTTTTAATTTTTTATCCTGTTTTGTTATTGCTTTAGCAGTTCGTCGATGTGTTCAATATAATCGAGAGTATCGTCGAGAAAAAATTTCAGGTCTGGGATACGTCTAATATGGCTCATTCGTTTGCCGAGCCTGTAGCGTATTTCGCTTTTCATTTCTTTGATTGTCTCCAGAGTCTCCTGTGCTCCCTGTGATGGGAAGATACTCAGGTGGGCGCGAGCTTCCAGCAAATCTGGCGTCATACTCACCTGGGTAACAGAAATGAATTTATCCTTCAGCTCTGGGTTATCGTGTGTGAGTTCGAGAAAAATCTCGCCCAATTGGCGCTGAATTTCCCGTCCCAGCCTTTCTGTTCTTTTAGGTTTCATCTTTTGATAAATTTTATTATTAACAAAATTAAAAATATCAGCTGTTTTTCCAATCCTGTGTTTTTGCAATCTCTTGTTGCATCTCGGATAAGTAATTATCCTTAAGTTCGTTAGACCAGCCCAGCTCCTTTGCCATGAAATCTGCGGCTCGCTCCAGAACAGGTGGAATCTTATCCGGCCAGAAATAAATCAAATTTGTACGACGCATGAAAAAGTCTGTCAATGCCCATGTCATCTCATTTTCTATAGAATAAGAAAGCTGTGCATAGAGCCAGGCTGTATCCGTGTCTTTTGTCTGATTGTAAAAATCAAAAGCCTTTTCTGTTACTGCGTCAATATTAGTTCCATACCTGTAAAACAGCACTTTGAATTCCTCGACCGAAATACCA
>JALWCU010000257.1 GCA_027015275.1 Bacteroidales bacterium
ACTATGGTATAGTTTGTAATGGTGAATGTTTGCTATTAATCTTTTATGTATGCTAAGCCTTTACCAAAATTTTCAACTATATTTATTTTTACATTATTCATTGGAAATTTCTTTGTAATGAACTGAAACTATGGTTTTTAAGAAAAGTTTTTTTAAATTTTATTGAAAAAACAATATAAGTTTATACATTGAGGCTCGAATTAATAATCAAAACTGAACACATGAACAGTAAACTTGCGGTTATTACAGGTGGTTCTTCTGGTATTGGTCTCGCTATGGCAGAAGTTTTGGGCTCTCAAGGATACAGATTGATTCTCCTAGCTCGAAATGAAGATAAATTGCAAAATGCTGTTGAATCTTTGGCACAGAAAAACATTAGAGCACAATATGTCATAGTAGATGTTACCAAAGAACAAGACCTCTTTCGTGCAAAGGAAAAGATTATCCAACAGAGTGAGAGAATTGACTTTTTGATACTAAGCGCAGGCATTGTAACGGTTAGATTGCTACAGGAATATAAGTCTATCAGCGAGATGAAAAGTGATGTAGAAGTTGATTTACTTGGAGTTATGCAGAGCGCTTATGTCTTTGGGCCTCTTCTTCAGGCGGGCTCAAAAGTACTTTTGATTTCCTCAGCTCTGGGACTTTTTGGAATGGCAGGCTACACTGCCTATAGTGCTGCAAAAGCCGGAGTATTGAATTTCGGTGATGCTTGGCGTAGGGAGCTTCTGCCTCGCGGAATAAACCTTTATGTGGCCACTCCGGCAGATGTTGATACACCCCAGTATAGGGGCGAGATGGCATCCCAGCCAGACTGGATGAAAAATCAGCAAGGTCCACGAAAATCCCAGCCAGCTATCAATGTGGCACGCAAGATCTTGCGTAGATGTAATGGGAAATATCGTTTTTTAATTATCCCAAGTTCTGATGTTAAGCTTTTAGTCTTTCTTTTTAGAATTTTACCTATATCCTGGAGAAATTTTATTTTGGATAGAATTTTCCCTACACCCAATTTTTAAAATTTTTAATTATGAAAAGTGAATTAAGTGAAGCATTATCAGTAAATTCGATAGGTTATTATCGCGCCCAGGGAAAAACTTTGGACGAGCGTTGTGAGCCACTCAATAATTATGGTGACCTTCGAACTAAATATGGCGTCAACAGCTATGGATATGCAGTAATGTACTCACCCATAGCACCTTATGTAGATGCCAAATTAACCTATGATCCTGAGCAAAAAGTTGAAAAATTCTTGAACTTTAGCTCTCAAGACTATATGGGAATGGCTCAGGACGAGCGCGTTAATAAAGCAGCTGCTGAAGTGATTGGCAAATTAGGAATCCACACTGCCAGTTCACCCGCTTTTACAGGGCGAAATTATTACATCGAAGAGCTTGAAGAAAAACTGGCAACATCCATCGGCCTCGAACAGGTCGTTCTTTACACTACAGGCTGGATGGCATGCTTTGGAGCAATTAATTCTTTGGCTGGCGAAGGTGATATTATTATTCTCGATGCCTTTGCTCATAACAGCTTGCAGACCGCTGCAAAAGCTACAACAAAGCGCATTTATAAATTTAAGCATAATGATCTGGAAAATCTCGAGCAAATACTCAAAGCACAACGCGAAAAAGAGCCAGAAACCGGCATATTGATAGTTGTCGAGACACTCTACTCAATGCACGCAGATATAATTGATATTAGAGCATTTTACGCCTTGGCTCAAAAGTACGAAGCTATTTTAATAGTTGACATTGCGCATGATTTGGGCGTCTATGGACAAAAAGGCCTTGGCGTTTTAGAAGAATTGACTATAGAAGAACGAAACAGCATCGTCGTAATAGGCGCATTTACAAAGGCTTTTGCTACAAATGGCGGTTTTGTCGGCGGCGGAAATGTCATTCGTGGACGCACAATGCTTTTTAGTCCGCCATATACTTTCTCAAATGCCATATCGCCACTACAAACAGCTGTGGCTCTGCAATCTGCAAAGATTTTATTTTCGCCAGAAGGCGATCAGATTCGCAAAAAATTGCATCAGAATATCAATATGACGCGGCAAGCCTTTGAACAAGCAGGCTTTGAAGTCCTGGGCAAACCAAGCCCCATAGTACCAGTGGTAGTAGGCGATGGCAAATTAGCCCGTATAGTCTATCGCGAGAGTTTGAATCAGCACTTGCTTGCCAATTTGGCAGAGTTCCCTGCTGTTCCGCGCAAGCAATCGCTTTTTAGATTCCAGCTTATGGCAACCCACGAGAAAGAACATATAGAAGAAGCAGTACGGCGTTTTTCCGCTGCTTACAAGGAAGCTGTCGAATTTATTAACAAAAACTGCGAGGAAAAAGTAGTTTAAGTTATCAGAGTTGGGCAAATTGAATAAATTTGGGAGGCTGTCTGTTAACTCAAGGATTATTAAAATCTGCGAGTGCTAAAAACACTTATTCTGCTGATTAACAAAAATTTAGTCTTGCATTTTCATTCTCTAAGCGGCAGGGTTAACACACTTTTGGGGCAGCCTCCAAATGTCTTTAGTGTCAGATACATAGTGACTATAAAACAATAAACTCATGAAAAAACTTGGGTTAATTCTTGGGTTAATAATTTCGTTAATCCTTGCTGTCAATGCCCAACAGACGCAAAACTTGCAGCAGCGTCTCTCTGGTTTGAGCGGCGTCAAAGTACAGAAAGTTCAGCCTCTTCCAGGTTATCAGCAGTGTTATCTTTTGTATATTAAGCAGCCAGTTAATCACCAAAATCCAGATAGTGCATATTTTTGGCAACGTGTCTGGCTCTCTCACAGGGCTTTTGACCGTCCAGTAGTCTTTATTACAGAAGGTTATAGCGACCCAAGAAATTATGCTTCTGAGCTGGCAGACATGCTCAAAGCAAATCAAATAATAGTCGAACATAGTTTTTTTGGTAAATCAGTCCCTGATTCTCTTTCCTGGTCTAATTTGACTTTGTTCCAAGAGTGTCAGGATTTACACCACATCCGTCAAATATTGGGCAAGATTTATCACACGCCTTGGATAAGTTCTGGCATTAGCAAGGGCGGACAGACAACGATTGCTTACAAGTTCTTTTTCCCCTCGGACGTAAAGGCTTCTGTGCCGTATGTTGCACCGTTTACTTTTTCCAAAGAGGACCCACGTGTTATTGATTTTATAGAACACAAGGTTGACTCTAAGCAATGCCGACAAAAAGTTATTAATTTCCAGCGTGCAGTCCTGGAGCATAAGAAAGAGCTGCTGCCATTATTCATTTCTTTTGCAAAGAAGAATAATATGACTTTCAACGAGGTAGGCGGATATGAATCAGGCTTTGAGCACGGCATATTGGAATTTTCTTTCTCATTCTGGCAATGGGGGCATAAATGTTCTGACATTCCTCGGGATGTGATGCACACAGATTCTACAATAGCAATTTTAGCAAAGGTCAATCCTTTTGACTTTTTCTCGGATCAGAATAATACGACGCTCAGACCCTATTATTATCAAGCTCTTACAGAGATGGGAATTTACACTTATGACACGACACTTTTCCCAGGTCTTCTCAAATACGCCAGAAATCCGCACTTTGATTACACATTGAAGAATATCCCACACCCCAAGTATAGTAATTGTTTGAATAAGATTATGTTCCAGTGGCTTACATACAATGGCAATAACATGATCTATATCTACGGTGGCTATGACCCTTGGGGGGCATGTGCTATGATTGTGGATACAACTAAGGTCAATGCACTCAAACTAGTCTATCCGACTGGTTCGCATCGCACAAGGATAAGGACCTTTGACCAGCACACACAAAAGCGTATCCTCGACAGTCTGTCCCGGTGGACTGGTTACAATTTTGACTGAATCGCCATAAACAAGGCTTAGATAGGATGAAATAATTTCAGCTGGGTTATTTAATCAGTAGTTAGTGCCTTGATACATAAATATTTTACTTTATGTAATATACTTACTTGTTTTTGATTATGACTGAGCAAGAAAATTAAAATATAGGTAATAAATACAAAATACCTTTGTTGTTTTGCTAATAATCTTTCATTTACTGCTCATATTTTTGATTTGCTCATATCTGAAGCAGTGGATCTCATGATCATTGACCATGCCTATAGCTTGCATGTATGAGTATATTATGGTAGGGCCAATAAATGTCATACCTCGCTTTCTCAGCTCGCTGGATACTTTTTTTGCCAGAGGTGATGTTGTGGGTAAGTCTTCCGCAGATGATACATGATTGTCTATGGGTTCAAAATTTACGAAGTCCCAGATGTAGTAGTCAAAACTTCCCTTTTCCTGCTGTATTTTCATAAACGCGCGAGCATTGTTGATAGCTGCTTCTATCTTTCGACGGTTGCGGATAATACCAGGATTTGATAGTAATCTTAGTATGTCCTGCTCTGTAAAGCTAGCCACCTTCTGCGGGTCAAAGTCTTCGAACACCTCACGAAAATTTTCCCGTTTATTCAGCACTGTCTCCCACGACAGACCTGCCTGCATCATCTCTAGTATTAATAGCTCGAAAAGACGCCTGTCATCATGCAATGGAACACCCCATTCCTTATCATGATACCTGATATATAGAGGGTTACTTAAATTAACCCAGGCGCAACGCTTTTTATTCATGATTTATTAAACAGATTGAAATTCATGGTGAAAATACTAATTTATGTTCAGTGATAAAACAGCGTAGAAAGTATATTAACGATCGTTTAAAATTATGCAAATCTTCTACTCAATTGTATAACGCATCACTGGCGACTAAAACGTAGTTTTGCTATAGAAATTTTTAACACAAAAAATCATGGAAGCAAAATTTTTCATACTCATAATAGGTTTGATGATAGGGGCAACAAGTATGTTCGCCCAAACAGCAACAGAGGCTATAAAAGTCAACGGTCAGTGTAGTATGTGCAAAGCTCGTATTGAAAAAGCAGCATTAAATGTTGACGGAGTACAGTATGCTAACTGGAGCATTGAGAAACATATTCTCACAGTCAAGTATGACAAGAGTAAAACAAGCTCACAACAGATCCAACATGCTATTGCCGATGTAGGCACGACAGTAGCCCAATATAGAGAAAATTTCATGTGATTTGCTTTACTTGGTAATACAAAAAGCTGATTGCGTAGCGCGAAGTTAATTATCTGTCTGACTGCGGCTTGGTATATCCTGTCACGATTTACCTGAAACGCCAAAGTTCAGCAAGAGAAATATGTTTGTTATAGGATTCCATAGTTCTACAAAATTTTTTAGTCAGCGAATATGTAGGATGAAGTAATTATTTTATAAAAGCTTAAAAAAAATAATTCATTAAAATTTGACTTTTTAAAATAAAAGTATTTTATTTGTACAGTGAATTTATGTTAAATATGTCTGTCAATTCAGGCCCTGTACTCTATCCCTTCTGGGATATTCTTTATATTTATGGGAATTTTACTAAAAAAAATTAACAATGAAGGTCTATTATCTGACAACGATTTTCACGTTCGGTCGCCACAAAGGCAAAACTCTCAAGCAAGTATTGAAGATTGATTTTCAATACATTGACTGGTGTCTGCGTAATGTTGAGGATTTTGTTATTGCTCAGAGCCAGTTTGGACAGATAACAGAAGAATTTGGCCATTTTTCGTACGAAGCATTTAAAGCACAGAAAAACAAATGGGGTAGTTACAATAACAAAAACTATGATGATTATCCGGAGCCTACAACCAATATGATGGATGATATAGACTGGGAGGCAGAAACATTTGAAGCTATCACTGGCGGCGAACTCGGAGACTGGGAGGACTTCGACGGCTCTTTGGACGACGCTTTTACAGCCATGGGGTTGGACTAACTAACTCTCTCTATCTAGGTAATATTTGCCTACTATAATTAGCAAAATCTAACTATCAAACCAAGAATCTCAAAGCTTATGCGTATTTTCTCATAAGACAACGTATTTTCTTATGGCCCTTATAGCGGCCTTAGCCTCAGAGATGTCCTTGAGCAAGACTTTGCTTTTATTGACAAGCTTCTCAGACAAGACGAAAATTTTATTATTGATCCGTTTGACTGGCAGTATATTATAAGGAGACACAAATTTAGCAAGAAAGCTACCAAGCCCAACAAAATAAATATAATTTTGTTCAATACCTGAATATACGAGCAGGAGGCAAAGACTTCTATGATACAGAAGAATATATCATATTCAAAACACATACATGTCGGAAAGCTACAATTGAATATGCAATTTATGACACTTATAAAATAAATTCAAATAATTCTTGCTCTATAACAAAAATACAACTGAGATAAAAGATTATTACGCATAATAATAATCATTACATCTAATCAATAAAGAAGCAAATTTTAACTAAAAATCAAAAAAATGGGTATAATAGGCGACATTCTATCTATCATTGTTATTCTCATCATAGCTGGCTTCCTCACTGATGCAAGCAAGACAAAAAAATTTTTGCGAGACAAGCCTATAGAGCAGTTTCTCGCTCCTATGCTGGGTGAGATTAATGAGCGATTCTACTCAGGCAGCGGCACTATAGAAAAAGTCAAATACAATCATATTTATCTGATTTATCGCAAGGAAACTGTGATGTTTGAATTCAGCATTAAAGCAATGATACTGACTGTTTTCGTGCACTACAAGTGGTTTCATCAGGATAAATATGAGGCTGTATCAGGCACACAGATACAGTTTCTTATTTCATCTGATGCGCAAAAAGAGTATGCAAAGCTCATTTTGCAAAAAGCTTTGGAGTTGAAAGAACGGCAATATCTTGCAGTTATAAACACTTTATAGACAAGATTTTAAATTAATAATATCATGAAAATTCTAAGAATCTTAGCTGGCATTATTGGCATTGCTGCTTTTGGATTAGCGCTCTATTATGGAGTGTGGCGTATATTGGTAAACTTTGTCCATATCTTCACACAAGGAGAAGTGCTGCGTCACATCGGCTATATTATTTATGACATTATCTCGGCCTTGCTATATCGTTGGGTAGGTGTTGTGTTTACAGGTTTTGCATTTGTTAAAAATTAAACCATAAAATATTTATCATGAAAAGATTTGTTTTATTCGTATTCACCATCATTGTGCTCTCACAGGGTGCATTCGCTAATTTCACTGCTCAGTCATTGGTGCCTGTTAATCAATCACATCTGGTAGCAGCAAACACAACTTTTCTGCATCAGTCGCCTAAGGCGCCAAACGATATCGTTCAGATACTGGGTGATAAGGCCTTCAGAAATTGGCTTTTCGCAGTAGGCATAAATTTCCTCTCTGCTCTATTTGTGTTGGTTACTTCATCAAAAACACTTATGTACCTGGCCCTTGCTATATCAATACCTGTTACTATGTATGCAACATTGTTTACCGGATTGACAATTGGCAAATTCATACACTCGGATAGTACCAATTACAAAGCTGTGGTAAAAGCGACTATTTTCCCCATAATTATCTATAGTTTAATGATTTTACTATCAGCACTTGCAGCGATTGCCTAGGTTGGGACGAGAAGCGGTATAATGTGTTTTTGAAATGTGTGCTGAGTCTGTCCGAAAAAGTAGGTTTAATAGCAAAATATACGAATCGACCCAAAACTATATACGGGCTTTTTATACTAATATTATTTGGTAATCTCGATAAATTGGGCATGATATTATAATATCCCTGCTAAATAGGACGAGTTATTGGAAAATATTTACAGTCAAATCTGTATAAAATTTTAGTTTAAATAGTTTTTTTTAATTTAGAGAGATAAAATTTTTAAATATATTCTAAAATGAAAAGGATTCTTTATTCCACTGTATTTATTTTTGCTGCTTTAATTATTTTGGTATCATGCAATTATACAAAGCAGATGCCCAAGAACGTAATTATTAATAACAATTCAGATTCACTGAACGAACTTTTCAAACAGGCTGGCACCATAAAAATTTATGAACCACTTCGTTATCTCATAGGTGAGACCGACTCAGCACACTCATTTTATGAGATAAGTTTGTTTGATATACAAAAATATCATGGTAAAGTTTGTCCTGGCATAGTTTCGGGGTTTTTTATGTTTCAGGATGTATTGCATGAGTTGTATCCAGATGGCACGATGCCTGTCAGAGGTCAGATAGCCGTAGCATGCTCAAATCCTAATGATATGATGGACGTAGCAGGTTACATACTTGGTATTCGTAATTTTATTGGACGTGGTGAATTGGGTAGGGGGCTGCTTATACTTGATACGAGCCTTCAGACACACCATGCTAAGCAGTTTGTAATGATTTTCCGACGACTGGATAATGGGAAAACGGTGAAAGTAACTTACAATAAGTTTAAAATATTTTCTACGCAGAAAAAGTGGAGCTTTATTGACCAGAGCCTACACGAATTTAAGAGCGGGAAACTGCACGGCCAGCAACTAGCTAAGTTCCAGAATATTGTGCACGCAAAAGTTGTTGAATTCTTGAAAAATAGAGTAAAAGTCTATGACATTGAGCCTTGTAATAACTATAATTTCCCTGTACAAAGTGCCCAGGAATAATGAAAAATTACTAGTTTTTCCCTAAAGTGCTGATGTTTGTCTATTGTGGTTTATATGAAGACTTAATGGATTTTTAGTTCAGAAAAGTAAAATAAATAGGCATTAAATATAGTTATGCAAATATCACATGAATTGTGCATTCATACATCTCATAAATTTTTGAAAAGTTACTTTTTTATCTGATTATAAGACGTATTTATTATGGAAAAAATAGCCTTGTTACTAAGTCTTTTTGTTGCTCTTTCTTTGGTACGGTTAGAGGCCCAGAGCAATAACGAAGGACCTATATTCTGGATTGGAATGCCAAAAGCTTATTTTACAGCACAGAACTATGGAATAACTTTAAATGCTTATGCTGTTAGAAACCGTGCTTATGTCGGAAAATTAAATAATCCAAAGGTTCAGGAGCTTCTGCGTCGGGCTAAGAGCGATTCAAATTTTATGATGGTCGTTGTCAGTGATAAATGGCATTTGATTATGGGCAACCGTAAAAATTTCGTTCAAGCTGTGCAGGATACGCATAGGTTAAGACTTTACTTTGAGTACGTAAAACGTATATTTCAACATTTAAGTCCGTTTCCGCATGGCATAGTCAATTTTGAACCAGACCCGATGGGAAGTTTTTCAAAAGTTATTCGTTCTCAATACAAAGGTGATCCGCGCCTTGTGTCTGTGCCTTTGGACAAAGTCAATATGTCTGAAGTTAAGGAACTTAACCCACCTAACAATTTTGCAGGTTTTTGGCAAGTGATTGATTATCTGAGACATAAATATGCACCTCAAATTATGATTGCCCCGACTATAAAAGAGTGGGGCACGTCAGGTAAACCGTGGAAAGAACCTAAAAATGGCTGGACACCAGATGATACGCAGGTAAAGCCCATGTGGCAGTATTATGCACGTTATGGAGTCAATTGGGACGGATTGGCCTTTAATTTTAATAGCAAAAAGCTACCCGATAGTACTTACCGTTCGATTGTACGTTATTTTGTGGCAGTAGCAGACGGTATGTCACGGGTTTATCACAAACCAATGTACAAGTTTATTTGGAAGGTTAAAATTTACAAGTTTCATTACACGCAGCCGCCTCAGCAATGGCCAGTGAACGAGCTTCAATTTATTTTCAGAAACATCCCATTCTTGGCATCGCAAGGTGTCCGTGGCGTAGTTATAGGTTATGGCAACCAGCTCAACAGACTTTATGTCCCCAAAGACACATTGCCGCCTGCGCTGGTTTGCTGGCTCAAGGAATATTTTCTCTCAAAAGACTTCGGTTGTAAACTACAAGGCACGATAGGGCTGGTACATCATCAAAATTAATATACTTCTGAAAAAGTTTTTGTAGTATCATCGGAAAGAATAATATCAGTACCTCCATTTACCTCAGTTGATTGGTTAATAAATTGATTTGTAGTAATTTGAACTGGATTGGGGGGGGGTAGGGGATAGATAAGTGGCATAATCTTGACCATACAAGGTAATTGATGTGATGAAAGCCGTTAATAAAAATACTACTATTTTCATTGTTCTTTAATTTTGAGTTTTTATGGTTTTACAATTTTTATAAGCTTTAAGGTATATGTACTTTCTATTTTAGTAAAACCTACAAAGGGTTTATAATGAACTACAATATCTACAGGCACTTCAGTAT
>JALWCU010000258.1 GCA_027015275.1 Bacteroidales bacterium
ATCAAAGATAAATGAATTGAATCGCATAAAGACAATTATAAATAATTATCCAAAAAAATCGGGTGATATTCATATTTTAACTAAACAAATTGACCCCAATATTAAGTGGAGAAAATATTATCAAACGCAACAAAGTAAAAAGTATAAAAATCTTATTCCATTTAAACAAGTAGCAAAGGTTGTAAGAGGCATTGCAACAGGAGCTAATGATTATTTTACGTTTAATATCGAAAAAGCCAAACAATTTAATATCAAAGAAGAAAACCTGTTGCCTTGTATTATAAAATCAAAAGATGTAAACAAACCTTTTTTTACGAAGTCTGACTTTATCGCATTAAAAGAAAATAATAAAAAAATATTTTTGTTTGATGGAACAAAGAATCAAGATGAAAATGTTTTAGAATATATTAAGCTTGGTGAACAAAAAGGTATTCATAAAAAATATTTGACTTCAAAACGAAAACCTTGGTATTCGCTTGAATATCGTCCTCCTTCGCCTATTTGGGTAGGTGTTTTCAACCGAACAGGCTTGAAATTTATTAGAAACGAAGCTGGAATAAGCAATTTAACAACTTTTCACTGTGTTTATCCGGCAAATAACTTATTTAATCATATGAACATTGATTTATTATTTGCGTATTTGTTAACTGAGATAGCTCAACAGATATTTGATGATAATAGAAGAGAATATGGTGATGGTTTGAAAAAATTTGAGCCCAACGATTTAAACAATGCTTTAATGTTAGATTTAAGCATTCTTGATAGTAATACAGTAAAAAGAATTATCAAATTGTATTATGAATACAGAGAATCTGTGATAAAAAACAATGAGAATAGAAGTAAGATTGATGAAATTAATGAGATATTGAGAAAGAAATACGAAGCCTAATATAGTGTAAGCAATGGTAGGCATAGTACTAAAAATGAACAACATGAATAAAAATGCGAAAAATCACACCACTACTCATACAGATAGCCGATAGATAGACTTTTAATCAGCCAGTTCTGTACTGTGTGCTATGTTCATATAATAACACTTATAAACCTTTTATAACTCAAGGAAGGAAGTTACAGCCCAACTTAGTTATTACAGCATAGTCTGTGCCGACAAATTGATGTTAAAACCTGTTCAGTATTTTGATTATTTTTTGGGAAAAAGAAAAAAGCCAAGACCAACAAGTCTCGGCTTTATGGCGATCCGGCAGGGATTTGAACCCTGGACCCTCGGCTTAAAAGGCCGATGCTCTACCGGCTGAGCTACCGGATCAATTTTTCTCAATTGCGTTGCAAAGGTAACAAAAAGCTCTTGTATTGTCCAAATTTTTTTTAGTTTTTTTACATACTAAAATAAAAAAATTCGCAACCCTTTGCTGCATGCAATCTCCTCTCATGACTGCCAGGTAAATTGTATGGCATAGTAAATGGGCATAGAGCAGAGCCATGTACTGCTCTATGCCCAATAATTTATAACTTCTTGACTCTTATTCGTTGGTACCAGATGATTTAAGCCATATCAGGGAAAAGACGCTTAGCCTCATCAAAACCCAGCTTGAGAGCTTTTTTGTTAATATCCACAATGTCTTGACCTTTACTTTTAAATTGCTTTTCTATAGCCCATTCCAAGTCTTCGTACTTGAGCCCCAGAAATGGCGAAGCAGCACCAAGCATGATGATATTAGCCGATTTAGTTGCCTGTATATCACGCGCAAGTTTATCAGCATCCAGGTAAACATGATGGGGCAATTGTTCTATAGCCTTGATCAGGTCTTCTTCTGGTGGATAATCTGGTATATTTTTGACTGGCTTGATGTTTGTAACAAGCCAACCTTCCTTAGACAAGAAAGGAAGATAGCGCAGCGACTCCATTGGTTCGACCGAAAGAATCAAATCAGCTCCGCCATAAGGTATCAGGTCAGAAGATATTGGCTCAGTCGAAAGTCGCAGATGTGAATAAACCGACCCACCGCGCTGAGACATGCCATGTACTTCTGATTGCTTGACATTCATATTATTACGAACTGCTGCCCAGCTTATTATGGCGGCTATTGTGAGTATTCCCTGACCGCCTACGCCGGAAAGTACTATATCTGTTTTCATGGATTTGCTTTTTTTATTTGTTAGTTTGTTGTTTTGCACGCTGTTTACGCTTGAGACTTATCGTGTGTGTAACACATGGACGAGAAGCAATAATGACCGATACACCGTCATAGTCAATCTCTTCCTGTATCATCTGAGCAATTCTGTCCCTGGACTTAGGCAGAGGAACTATTGTCCTGATATGGTCTGGATGAACGCCCAGTCCTTTGCATATTTCTACCAAACGGTCTTTGGCATGCGACTCCTGACCACCGGTCATGGCTACCAAAGAGTTATCCGAAATAATAACCGTAATTGGAGTGTTCTCTATTACTGCGTCCAGCAAGCCTGTCATTCCCGAGTGTGTGAATGTCGAATCTCCTATTACTGCTACAGCCGGACGAACTCCTGCGTCAGCTGCTCCCTTGGCCATTGTGATAGAAGCACCCATGTCCACACATGTATTAATCGCATTATATGGTGGCAATGCCCCCAGAGTGTAACAACCAATGTCTGAGAAAACATGGCCTGGTCCGTATTTTTCCATTACTTTGTTCAGCCCCATGTAAACATCGATATGTCCACATCCTGGGCAAAGCTGTGGCGGACGTCCCTTGACTACATCTGCCGGCACTTCAAAAGCTTTCTTTGGTTCCAGACCAAGTACCTCGCCTACTATGGTGGGGTCAAGCTCTCCTGTGCGTGGCACATTGCCTGTATATCTGCCTATGACTTTACCAGCTGTGAGCAAGCCTGTCAACTGGTCTTCTATGAAAGGATAACCTTCCTCGAGCACCAGAACCTTATCAACTTCGTCAAACAAGCGCCGTATCATGTCCACTGGCAAAGGATATTGCCCAATTTTAACAACAGGATAAGGCACTTTCTGACCTGGGAAATTCTCCATTAAATAGTTGTAAGCCACGCCACTGGCTATGATTCCCATTGATTTGTCCTCTCCGTCAATGTATTTGTTAAAAGGCGATTTCTCGGCTTCCTCTACCAAATGAGATTGAGTACCAATAAGCACCTTGTAACGCTTGCGAGCATTAACAGGCAAAAGCACAAAACGCATAGGGTCTGATGGCAGATGCATTTTATTTTCTTCTCCGGGTGTGTCCACTGTCTTGACAGCAGCACGTGAGTGAGCCAGACGAGTAACCATCCTTAGCAAAACTGGCAGGCCGACACGCTCGGACAGGCCAAAGGCATAACGTGCCATGTCATAAGCTTCCTGCTGTGTAGAAGGCTCAAACATTGGCACCATCGCAAACTTACCATAAAATCGTGAATCTTGCTCATTCTGTGATGAGTGCATAGAAGGGTCGTCGGCTGAGACTACTACCATTCCTCCTATCACTCCCGTAATAGCAGAGTTGATAAACGGGTCGGCAGCTACATTCAGCCCGACATGTTTCATAGCAGCCATTGCACGGCGTCCGGCATAAGACATACCCAGAGCTGACTCGACTGCTGTCTTCTCATTGCTAGACCATTCGCGGTGCACATTTCTTTGTGCAGCTAATGGACTACGCTGTATGTATTCCATAATTTCTGTGGAAGGGGTACCTGGGTAAGCATACATTCCGCTCAATCCTGCGTCTAATGCTCCTTGAGCTATGGCTTCATCCCCTAATAACGGTAATACTGGCATATTTCTATAAGTTTTTCGATTTTTCCGTGTCTAATATAAAAAAAAATCTTTTGTAAACGATTGCAGAGCTCATAATTGCTCTAAAAAATCAAAAAATTGTACTATTGACTTGTGTGCCAGTGTACTCAGATTGTATTTAATGCACTGTGTCAGATAATATTTCGGATCAAAGTATGGCCTAATCCTATCAGTACGCTCAGAATAATATTCTACCACCTTGTCTATATTACTAACTCCCATGTTCAACGCCTGTTCAAAAACTGTAATAAACTCTCTGTCAGTATGTTTATTCGACACCCAAGCTGCAAAGACAAAGGGCAATCCTGTGAATTTTTTCCACTCTTCGGCAAGGTCATACTCATATTTCGTCTTACCCAGCAGCCTGAGCGCCCTATCACCTATGACCACACCTGCTTGTCCATTAATAATTCTTTGCTCAAAGCCCTCAGCACCATTTTGCCATTGCGGACTAATTCCCCAATAAAAACGTGATAGGACCTTAACCAGGTTTACACTTGTACGCGATTGATAATCAAGGAAAATATGATCAATTTCTGACAATGGTCTATTACTAAAAAGCTTAACTGAAGCCACAGGACCGTCTGCAACTATACCCCACGGAACGACATAATTTAACTGTGGATTGTCCTTGAGCACAACGATAGGCACAAGCCCAATATCAACCCGTCCAGCGAGTAATTTTTCGGCAATTAATGAGGGATACTCCAGTTCAAGACTAACTTTGCCCTCGAGCTTTGGAAATTTCTCTAAACCATAAAGAAATGGCAAAGTGTTCAGATATGAAACAGCAGCTATACGATACACTTTTATTGTACTTTTTTAAAATATAACAAAAACTGCATAGCAACACAGTCAAATGTATAGTTTTCTTTAAAACAACACAAACACATCAATTAATTTTGTAATTTTAAACAAACAATTAAAGAAACTCTAAGCGTGAGGAAAATAATAATAACCCTTAACTTTATATTAATCATGGCAGTTGGATTCTCACAAAACTATGACTGGAAAGGAATTCATGACTCTATCAGGACATTCCCACGCCTTGCCGAGCAACAAGCATTACAAATATTGACACAAGCTAAAAAACAACAAGATTGCCCCGCACAAATGCGAAGTATTATATTGATAATCAGCAGTTATCAGCAATACAAAGAAGCACCTTTTGTCGATGCAATAGAATTTTTAAAAAAGCAAAAACTTGAAGGACAACAGTGTAAAGCAATGAAAGATGCATTACTGGGCTATATCTACTATGCCTATTATTCACGCAATAAATGGAAAATTCTTGACCGTACAAATATGGACAGCACCGAGAGCTCAGACATTTGCACCTGGACAACAAAAAACTTTGCCCAAACATGCCAGTACTATTTTAGCTCTGCACTAAACAATGCCCAATTATTAAAAGAAATTCCTGCAAAAGACTATGGCTTGCTCTTCAAACCAGGTACAGCCCCGAGTGCGCTGACACCAACGGCATTTGATTTAGTAACCGAATGGATTTTAAAGTTTTACACCAATTACAACATAGGCTTAACCCAGCCCAAAGACCATTTTTCGCTCGATGATCCGCGATTTTTCTTACCCCCAGCACAATTTATAAAGATAGAAATCAAGACTACAGACACCTTGTCCTTTCAGTACAACATACTGAAAATCTTCCAGCTTAGGGAAAAAACACACTTAAACGACACAAACAAAGAAGCACTTGTCAATGACTACCTTGACCGTCTGCAATACCTTTACAACAATTATCAAGGCAGGGACAAAGATATGCTGTACCTCCTGGCATTAGACAAGACAGAACTTCTTTACCCCAAAGTACAACGTACTTCACTTGCCTTTTACCTCAAAGCTAATTATTACTATCAACATGCTGACGCCAACGATTCGCTAAAAAAAGACTATTTAATCAAAGCCTTAGCAATTGCCCAAAAGCTAATATCATCTTATGATAATAACGGAATAACCAAAGAGGCAATCTCTCACGCCAGAGAATTAAAACAACAAATAAAGGAGCCACAACTGAGCATAGATATAGAATCACCCCTTGCGCCAAAAAGCAACTTCCCTATCCAAATTAAATACAAAAACATAACTACAACATATATAGCGGTTTATCAAATCAACCAAAACATTTATTATAACAATGATGAGAGCCATGACAAACTCCTAAAGAAAATTCTAAAGTCCAGACAAATAGCAAAACAAACAGTAAAACTCCGCGATCCCAAGGATTATTTTCCACATTCTGCCGAAGCAATATTAAAAGGATTACCTGCTGGCAAATATGCAATAGTCATCAGCACCGATCCAGCGTTTATACTATCAAATAAAAATCTACTTAGCTATGCCCTGCTAAACGTATCAAGCATTAACCTATCGACACAAGTTAGCAACAAGACTGTGAAAGTCTTTGCTCTGGACAGACTCACTGGGCAGCCGCTCAAAGGCTTGAACATCACAGAAATACAATATACTAGATGGCATAGGCAGAAAAAAAGATACGAGCTCAAGACAAACGACAAAGGCATAGTCGAAGTGCAGGTTAAAGGACCTCGGGATTGGACAGAATTTACTTTTATAGCACACAAAGGTAACTCAGAGATAAGAATAAATGTTTCAGGTACAGAAAGCTATATCTCAAAGTTTAATAAGGAAACAAAAGCCGTAGTGTTCCTGGACCGAAAAATTTATCGTCCTGGCCAGACCGTGTATTTCAAAGGTCTAATATACCAAACAGACCATAGAGAATTTTTCGAGGCTCTCAGAAATTATGAAGTAAATATTACAGTTTATGACATCAACTACACACAAGTGGGCGAAATTAGCACAAGAACAGACGACTTTGGCGGCTTTAGTGGCCAATTCATTGTACCACAATCTCGTGCAACAGGCAGTTGGACAATACGTGTAAATAATTTGGTTTCAGAAAGATTCAATGTAGAACAATACAAACGGCCGCAGTTTTACGTCAAATTTGACACTATCAAAGATGCTGTAATAGCGGGCCAGAGAGTAACAATAACCGGTCATGCTCTCAATTATAACAACACGCCCGTGGCCAATGCCCAGGTAGAATATCTGGTAAAAAAGATGGCTGTTAGTTTCTGGCAATGGTGGATTCAGCCTAATGAACAAGTAATAATGAGCGGAAAAACAAAGACAGATGCCAACGGACAATTTACCATTGATATTCAAACGAGTAAAACTATCGAGAAAGATAAAATGATTAAATATCTGGTCAATGCCAAGGTAACTGACATTAATGGCGAGACACACGCGTCCAATACAAGCCTGAGAGTTGCAGATCAGTCCGTATTTGTTAAAATTAATTTCCACAAGTGGCAGAATATAACTCACAAAAACTACTTTAGTATCACAGTGGCAAATATTCAAAACAAGGAAATGCCTGAGCTAATAGCACAATATAAGATTGTCAAGCTCACCCCCCCAGCCAGTCATCCATTCATCTCACGGCTCTGGCAAAAGCCTGATCAACAAATTTATTCACAGCAGCAATGGAACAAACTTTTGCCCATTTATGAATATGACAACGAAAGTGCTCCCAACACCTGGCAAAAAGGCGAAACAATACAAAAAGGACAGTTACAGAGCGGACAGAAAATTAACATCAAATTTCCTGCTCAAGGCATATACAAAGCAGTTGTTACTCTTACTGACCCCAAGACTGGCAAACCAGTAAAGCAGGAACAACTAATAAACGTATTCAACACTAAAGCGAAAACGCCTTATGCACCCATGCCTTTCTATGCTCACAGTATTAAAAATAAGTACAAACCAGGCGATATTGTCAAAATACTTGTTGGCTCTGGCTGGGGAAATGCTCATATTTTCTACCAAATAATATGTAATGGAAAAATTTACAATGAGAAATGGATTAAACTCTCTGGTGCACAGAAAATTATATCAGTACCAGTAACCCAGAAAATGATAGGTAACTTTGCTATAAATATAATTGCGTACATCAATAACAGGGACTATTCAAAGGAAATGGTTATCAACGTGCCATTCCCATCAAAAAAGCTTAACATCACTGTGTCAAGACTAAAGAGCAAAGTGTCTCCAGGTCAGAAGGTCAAATTCAAAGTAAAAATTACCGACACCAATGGAAAGCCTGTAATTACAAATATTCTGGCTTCAGCATACGATGCTTCCTTAGACGCTTTCATCAAAAACAAATGGTACTTTCATTTATATCGGCAAAACAACTCATTTTATCCAATTAGCACACAGAGCAGTGAAGTAATTTATTCATGGAATCATCTTGTCTATCAAGAGCCTATAAGTGTCGTAGAATTTACATACCCAGAGTTTGATTGGTTTTTGATAAGTTTTTATCCACAATATAGGTCATACGGATTCGAAAAGTCCCTCAGACAAGAAGCTCCAGTAACAACTTTGTCTTTAGATACAAAGAATACTTATGTCATAAAAGAAGCAGAAACAAATGAAGCAAATAAAAACGAAGGTAATACAGATTTTGCAGATATCAAGATTAGAGAAAATCTCAAAGAAACAGCTTTCTTTTATCCGGATATAAAAACAGACAGTCAGGGCATTGCTTGGATAGAGTTTCAGATGCCGGATGACTTGACTAAATGGCACTTACAAATCTTTGCCAATGACACAGCTATAGATTATGCTATCACATCGCAAGATATCGAGACTGCCAAACCTTTAATGATTTTCCCAAACGTGCCGCGTTTTGTTCGTCAAGGCGACAAGCTCTCTCTTTCTGCAAAAATAGTTAACAACTCAGAACAAAATCAGCAAGTAAAAGTAAAACTCGTCATTAAAAACGCAGTAACAGAGCAAGACCTTAGCAATGACCTTATTCAAGACGAATTAATCGAGACAATATCCCTAAGACCCGAGAGAGCGGCAAATGTCTCATGGCAAATAAATATCCCCGCAGACCTTCTCGACCCACTGGAAGTAACCGTACTTGCCAAAAACGACAAATATTCCGACGCACAGCAAAACATTATACCAGTGCTGAGTAATCGTGTACTGGTTACCGAGACAATGCCAATGCCGATTGGACCCAAAGGCAAACAAACATTTACATTTGATAAGCTAATAAATCACAACTCCAGCACAATCAAAAGTTACCGCTATGAGATCGAATTCAATTCCAATCCTGTGTGGTATGCACTCACTGCACTACCATACATCATGCAGTATCCTTATGAATGTAACGAACAGATATTCAGTCGCTTCTATGGGAATACAATGGCCAGTTATATTCTAAATTCTGATCCACAGATAAAACGCGTATTTCAGATTTGGAAACAAAAACAAGCACAAGAACTAAAATCTCCCCTCGAACAAAAACAACAGCTCAAACAAATAGCGCTGGAAGAGACGCCATGGCTGCTCGATGCACGCAAAGAACAGGAAAACACAGCAAGGCTGAGCTTGCTTTTCGACCTTAATAAAATGGCTTATGAAAAACAACAAACCCTGAACAAACTGCTCAATAGACAAAACTCGGACGGCGGCTGGCCATGGTTTCAAGGCATGGAAAGCAGCTGGTTTGTTACCCAGCACATCCTAATCGGTTTTGCACGACTAAATCAAAGGAAAATCATTGACTACAAGCAAGGACATCTCAAGCAAGCTCTGTTCAATGCTATAAGCTACACAGACAAACAGGCTAATCAGTATTACACTAATCTGAAAAAATGGTATAAACCGCAAGAGCTGAAAAAAAATCATCTTTCTGCTATCATTGTGCATTATCTTTACATGCGCAGCCTGTATCCGCAGATTTCGCCACTTTCACAGACAGATTTCAAATATTTCTACAGCCAGCTAAAAAAATATTGGTCTTCGTTAAATCTTTATTTACAAGCAATTGCAGCTATAACATTCGATAATTTCAATGACAAAACATTGGCAAAACAAGTTCTTAGTTCCCTGAAAAACCGTGCTATCGATGACAAAGAAATGGGCATTTACTGGGCTGCTAATAAACCCGGGTGGTTCTGGTACCAAGCGCCTATCGAGACACAGGCAATGCTAATCGAAGCATTTAACCAGATAACTCATGACACAGCTTTTGTTGAAAAAATGAAAATATGGCTGCTCAAGAATAAGCAGACAAACAGCTGGGAAACTACTAAAGCTACGACAGAAGCTATCTACGCACTAATGTTCACAGGCTATAACTGGCTCAGCGAAAACAAACCAGTCAGAATTACAATAGCAGGCCACACCTATCCAGACGCACAGACACGACAGGACGCTGGCACTGGCTATTTCAGCAAAGTATGGACTGACGGACAGATACAACCCAGCTTGGGCAAAATCACTGTAAAAAACCCCAATCATCACCCTACCTGGGGCGCTGCTTACTGGCTATACTTTGAAGACATCGACAAAGTC
>JALWCU010000259.1 GCA_027015275.1 Bacteroidales bacterium
TTTTTTTCTTCCCGTTAACTTTTATAGAAAATATTATAAATACTTTACCTCCAAATTGTGTTTGAAACTTTTCGTGTGTTTTTCCCAGCCATTCTTTCCATTTGTATATTTCAGGGGTTTGTTCATAGGTAATGGGCTTAATCTGTAACCCTATATATTTTTTACCTATTTGTATAAAAAAGTCAACATTATAGAGTCTATCCCATTTATCAGGTGCTGGGTTAATTTTTACATTTAAAATGTTTTGAAGTTCGCCATAGATTGTAGTTATTTCAGTTTTATAACCATCATAGGTTCTATTTATTACAAGATTCTGAATATAATCTTTGCAGTCCTTTTCTGTTATTTCTTCTATTTCTGCTTGAATAACTTCGGTTATTTTGATATAAAGTTTTTCGCCTAAATGTTCTAAGTATTGCTGTGGAGATAGTTTTAAATTTTTGTGTTCTAAAAAAGTTGAAAGTTTTCGGAAGTATGCTTGTTCCCAGTCATGAATACTTTTGGGGTCTGATTCTCTTATCCATTTTGATACGGGACCTACACTATTTTTCTTATTCAGTCCCCATCTGTTGGTCGCCATATTAAGTACCCATTCCTTAGCCATTGTTAACTTCTTTTTCCAGTTTAATGAATTTTGATTTTTGTTTGTGTTCAGATGTCTTATCAGCCACTGCCAGTCCAGATTTTATTAAGTAAGCATTTATGAAAATCTTGTTTTTCAGGTACACATAAGCATACACAGTGTTATCATTGTCATTAGTTTGCTTGTCAAATTTGAGCATAATTTCTTTTCTAAGTATTTTATCTTTTAAATAGCTGATAGTTTGATTTTTATCTATAATTTTTATGCCCATAAATTTGACTACTAGGCCTGTATTGAGTTTTAATGTCATCTCATCGACAATCTCTGTTACCCTGTATAGTCTGTCTCCCTTGAAATTAAATTTATTTGGATCAATAACAGGTTTGGCATCTTTTATTCTCGGTTGATAGTCAACTGTTTCTTTCGGAGTCTCAACTTGTCGTTTTATTATTTCAATGTTCACATGGAACTGAAGAGAGTCTTTTTGTAACCCCAGTTTTGTTTTTATCGTATCCACAAAATTCTCATTGATTTCATAGCCAATGCCGTTTCTTTGAAGATTAAGGGCTGCTTTTACGGTAGTGCCACTTCCCAGAAATGGGTCTAGCACTGTTTCACCTTTGAACGTAAACATTTTTATTAGCCTGCTGGGAAGTTCGTCAGGAAACATTGCTTGGTGTTCTATTTGTCTGGCGCCAGCGAAGTACCAGTGCCCGTAAAAATATTGTTTCCATTCCTCCTTTGACAGCTTGGACGCTTCTTTTATTGCTTTGTCAATGCGTGGGCTCTTCCCTGGTTTTTTGAATACCAGGATATACTCATAATCAATTTCGACCATGCCATTAGGTGGATAAGGATAAGAGCCCATCACATTAGCCCCGCCTGTGGTGTTCATGGTTGTTTTTTTCTGCCATATTATCGAGCCCATATAGTCAAAACCAATTTCTTCACATTGGTTTATAATTTCTGCGTGCAGAGGAATTATTTTGTATCTGCCATAAATTATTGAGCGTGCAAACTGATCTCCAATGTTTATACAAAGCCTTCTTCCAGGACTGATGATTCTGTATGATTCTTTCCACACACGATAAAGGTCTCGAAGATATTCATGTAGTGTCTGTCCAAAACCTACTTGTCCTTGTGCACCGTAATCTTTTATGTGCCAGTATGGTGGCGAAGTAACAACTAATTTCACAGACTCGTCTTCTATTTCAAGCATTTTGCGGCTATCACCAATTATTATTTTTGCCCAGTTTGACATCCAGTAAAAACTTTTTTCTTTCAAAGTTAAATTAAAGATTTCTCTTTGTGAAATATCAGATGAACTGCTCAATTATCTGCATAAGCTCGACTGGGCGCTCTACTTGCAGGAAATGGGTTGTACCTGAGATGGTTACGAGTTCGTGATTAGTAAACACACGATTAATAAGATTAATTTGTTTCTCAGCAATATATGGACTGTTTTCTGCGCGAATGAACAGTGTCGGCACTGATATTTGTTTATCAATGTCAATGGGATAAGAGCGCAGATTGCTGATGTAATTTTTCAGCGCTGATGCATTGAATTTCCATGAGTACTTGCCCTCTGCTTTTTTGATATTTTTCATTATAAGTCCAGTCAGTCGCGGCTCATTAATTATTTTTTGTACCTGTGAGAGAATTTCTTCTCGTGAGCTGTATTGTGCCGGATTGATGTCAAGTATTTTGCTGACGCTGCCTGCCAGTATGTGTTCACCGAGAAAATCTTCTGGCGCATAAGCATCTGGCGCCATATCAATAACAATGAGTTTTTCGACGAGCTCAGGAAAGCGCTGCGTAAAGTTCATTGCTACTCGTGCGCCCATGGAATAGCCAATTAGATTAATATTCTGAAAGTTAAGCTCTTGTGTAAGTTCGAAGACATCGTCCGCCATAACCTGGCTGTTGTGCTCTGGGCTGTGTGGTGATCGCCCATGGTTGCGCAAATCTGGCAAGACAACGCAGAATTTTTCTGACCAATGCCTGGCAAAGCCTACCCAAGTGTCAGACATTTCGAACAATCCATGAAGAATTACCATAGGCTCGCCTTGTCCATAAGTACGATAAAACAGTTTCATTTCTTTGGGCTTTTTGCAATTTTGTGTGCTGTGTAAATCGCTATGAATATTGCTGCAAATTTTTCGGTTTCAGGGGCTTGCATATTGTCATCAATATCCCAGTCTGTCCAATCATTGGTCCAGCGTGTACGTATTCTGATGTTTCCTTTGCTGCTTGTAGCTTGCCAGTCGTCCCATGCCTGGTCGCCGCTCCATGTTGTCCTTAGGTTAATGTCAGTAGAGTCGCAGCTTATTTCCCATGAGTGCCAGTCCTCTGACCATTTTTGTTTTATTTGGCATTGAGTTTTGTCTGATGAGAGACGCCATTGTGAATCGTCCTGTGTCCAGGTGGTTGTGATGCGTCCTTCGTCATCGGGGAGTGAAAATTGCCAGTGATAAGGATCATCTGACCATATTGTTTTCAGCTGTCCAGAGCCGTTTGTTTCGGAGATGTCCCATTGTTGCCAGGCATCTTTGCCAGACCAAATTGTTTTTATGCTTTCGAAATTTTGCGCCCAAAGCAATTGTGAAGCAATCAGTCCA
>JALWCU010000260.1 GCA_027015275.1 Bacteroidales bacterium
GTATTGGGTATCTCCATTACTGTTATAGGAAGTGGATTGGTTCTTTATAAATCACAAATAAAATCGAATGAGCCAAAAAAACGATTTGAACAAAGAGAGGTAGACTATACTCAATTTATTAATAATTGGAATAAACAAGTTCAAAAAAATACTTCTAAAAGAGAATTTTTATTAAGTAGAGAGAGTAACGATAAGATGATAAAACAACTTGAAAACTGGATGAAAAATTTTTATATACCTGAAATCAAAGACTCATTAGAGTATAACCAATTTTTAGAAAAAAATAAACTTGGACAACCAACTTCTTTTGATACTACTATGGGTAGAGATAAAATTAGAGAACTCTTGAAAAAAGCTACAAAAGAGAAAGTAATGTCAAAAATTGTTAAAAAAGTTTTAATGATGAACGATATGGAACTTTGGAAAGAACTTACGCTAAAATAAACGAAACAAAGTAATAGGAAATCCCATGGCAAAAAAAAGAAAAAAGAGTTCAGCATTTAACAACATAACTATAAAACCTAAAATTTATAAAAAAGTAGAAGTAAAAAAAGAAGATGTTGTCGAAAATAGTTCTTTACCAAGTATGAGTAAGATTCCCTCTTTTGAGCCTGTGGTTTGGAGGTCTAACTTTGACTTTTTGAAAAATCATGATGCCATCTTTTTTAAACTTATCTCTGTTGCCGAGGAGTTTTATCGTATTGACCCAAATACAACGGTGGTGAAGGTACGGCAGTTTGCAGAGGCGATGGCTAAGGATATTGCTTCTAAGTTGGGGATTGCTTCTTATGAGTACAGTAACCAAAATGATTTAATACGTATTTTGAGCTATAGGCTTAAACTTGATTATGTGATTAAAGAGCTGTTTCATACCATTCGTAAACGTGGAAATGAGGCGGTGCATGAGTATGAGACAACGCTTCAAAGTGCTATGGTTATTTTGCGAAAGGCACATCAGTTAGCCATTTGGTATCATAGGACTTTTGGAGAAAATGAACACTATCAAGAGAGGGCATTTGTAACACCTTATGATACCAAAAGCAAACTTGAAGATATAGAGACTCAAAAAGAGACCTATCATAAGCTTTTAGAAGACAAAAATAGTGAACTTCATGCTATTAGAGAGAAGTTTGAAACCAAACTAAAACAGCTCTCATCGGCTCCAAGCTCTAAGGAAGAAGATAAAAAGCTACAAGAGTACTATAGAGCCAAATCTAAAAGAACAGCTTCTAAGATAAAACTCACAGAAGAGGAGACACGAGAGATAATTGACGCTAAGTTGCGTGATGCAGGTTGGGAGGCAGATAGCAAAACGCTTGACTACCGAAAAGGTACACGACCAGAGGTTGGTAGAAATATGGCTATTGCTGAATGGGCGTGTTATAACCCTCATACCAAGAGCAATACTAGGGCTGATTATGTTCTGTTTATAGGTTTAAAAGCAGTAGGTGTGGTTGAGGCTAAAAAGTTTGACAACGATGTTGCCGATGATATACGCCAAGCCCAAGAGTATAGCCGTGATATAGACCTTAGTACGGTAGTGGAGATTGCTAAAAGAGAAGAGGTTATCTTGGAGCTAAAAGAGTGGATGATTGCTGATGATAGCAAAGAGAGTTATGCTGTACCTTTTGCATTTGCAACCAATGGGCGTGAGTTTCAACATCAGTTTAAAACCAAGAGTGGTATTTGGTTTCGTGACTTGCGTAACAGCAGAAACAAAGCAAGACCCCTTTTAGCATGGCACACCCCTGAAGATTTGGAAGCTCTACTCTTGAAAGATAGAGATGAGGTTGTTAAAAAGCTTCACGCTGATGAACAGTGGGCATCACTGGGGCTTAGAGAGTATCAAAAAGAGGCAGTTGTAAAAGTAGAAGAGGCGATTGTCTCTGAGCAGAGAGCCATTTTGTTGGCAATGGCAACAGGTACAGGTAAAACCAGAACCATTATCGCCTTGATGTATCGTCTCTTGAAAGCAGGAGTCTTTAAACGCATACTCTTTTTAGTAGACAGAAGCTCTTTAGGAACACAAGCACAAGATGCTTTTGCCGAGATGCGACCAGAGGGGAACTTCTCTTTTTCTGAGATATACGATGTCAAAGAGTTAACCGATAAAGAGCCTGATTCTAAAACACGTGTTCATGTGGCAACGGTTCAAGCCATGGTTAAACGTGTTATTGACGTTGAAGAGAGTATTCCTGTGGGGCGTTATGATTGTATAGTAGTAGATGAAGCTCATAGAGGTTACACGCTTGATGCTACCATGACCGAGGGGGAGATGGAGCTTAGAAGTCTAAACGATTATGTGTCGTCTTATAGGCGAGTGCTTGACTATTTTGATGCTGTTAGAATAGGGCTTACAGCTACCCCTGCCAAACATACAAGTGAGATATTTGGACGACCTATTTTTACCTACTCTTACCGTGAAGCTGTACTTGATGGCTATTTGGTTGACTCTGAACCCCCTTACAACTTTGAAACAGCACTTAGTAAAAATGGAATCAGTTTTGAAAAAGAGAGTGAGATAGAGGTGGTTAATGTTTTGGGCGAAGTGCGTACCGAGTTACTCAAAGATGAGCTTGATTTTGAGGTAGAGCAGTTTAACAAATCCGTATTAAATGAGAACTTTAACCGTATTATCTGTGAGGAGTTGGCAGAGAACTATTTGAGTCCTATGGATGAGGGGAAAACGCTTATTTTCTGTGTGAGTGACATTCATGCTGATTTGGTAGTAGGCGAAATGCAAAAAGCATTTGACAAAATCTATGGAGAGCAAGAGAATGATTTGGTTATGAAAATTACAGGTTCTATTCGTGACCCACAAGAGGCGATTAGAAAATATAAAAATGAGCGTCTGCCAAATGTTGTGGTCACAGTTGACCTTTTGACCACTGGAGTTGATGTTCCTACCATCTCAAATATTGTCTTTTTGAGAAGGGTTCGTTCACGTATTTTGTATGAGCAGATGAAAGGAAGAGCCACACGCCTTTGCCCAGAGATAGACAAAGATGTATTTTGCATATTTGATGCCGTTGGACTCCATAAAGTCTTGGAAAAAGTAGACACCATGAAGCCTGTGGTGCAAAGAGTAGATGTATCTATAGAGCAACTTATAGAGGAGTTAAACGAGGACATCTCATACGCTAGTAGTGGCGATGCTTTGGGTGGAGACTCCGAGAG
>JALWCU010000261.1 GCA_027015275.1 Bacteroidales bacterium
TGACGATAAAGTGCGCAACAAATTAGCACATAGGCATGTAGAAGCGCTGAGAACAAGAATCAAAGAGCTTAGCCAGAAAGCATATTGGCAGCAGCATGAAGACAGCTTAGATTATGTAGTTCTGTATATGCCCATAGAAGCGGCTTTTGCACTGGCAGTCAGTATAGACACGGATTTGTTTAATTACGCAATAAAGCAACGTATAGTCCTTGCTTCGCCCTCGACTATCATACCTCTGGTTCAGATGATAGATGCAATGTGGCGTCAGGATCAGGCTTATCGCAGTGTCAGTCAGGTGGTCGATGCCATTTCTGAGCTTAGAAACAGGTATGATGTTTTGCTCGGACATCTGGATACATTGGGTAAAAAAATCGGAGAAACCGCAGAGAGTTACAATAAATTAGTAGGCTCATGGCAGAGGAAATTTGACCCACAATTGCGCCGAATTGAGCAGTTCAAAAAGGGAAAAGATTTGCGTGAATTGCCAGACCAGATTGATAAAGACTTGCGCAGCGTGAAATAATGCCGACCTTTGATTCGTTAACTTTGAGAATATAAAATATCGAACAAATGAAGAATATTATTTCTTTGTTAATATCACTGTTAATAAGCACATTAGCCTTTGGTCAATACAAAATCGATACGATAGTTTTCAAATATAAAAATGGCGTTATAAAACGTCAGGGAATCATGGTGGACGGTCTAAAGACTGGAATATGGAAATATTATGATATGCAAGGACATCTCACACAGGAGGCACGGTTTAAAGATGGTAAACTCTGGGGTAGGGTAACTTATTATTATCCAAGTGGGAAAAAAGAAAACGAGGGGTTTATGTATGACTCTATTCGCCAGGGACAATACAAAGAGTGGTTCGACAATGGACAGCTTTCTCTTGTAGGTTATTTCAAAGATAATCACCGCGATAGTGTGTGGACTTATTATTTCAAGAATGGGCTAAAATCACACGTCGAAGTTTGTCATCTGGATACTTGTGTTGTGCAATGGGCTTTTTCGCCTCGTGGCGATACGACGGTGCGCCAGGGTAATGGATATTTTATTGATTATTATGATAATGGACAGATTTTCCAAAAAGGCTATTATGAAAATGGGCTGAAAGATTCGCTTTGGATAGAATATTATCCTTCGGGTAAAAAACATGAAATTGGCTATTACCAAAATGGGCTCAAGTTTGGCGAATGGATTACATATTATCCCAGTGGCAAAATCAGGGCTGTGCTAAACTATGACAGCGGCGAATACAAGTTATTTTCGCGACAAGGTAAACTGCTTGCTCATGGCTGGATGAGAGACGGCAAAAGGGATAGTACATGGACATTTTATTATGAAAAGGGCAATATATACTGGACAGGTAAGTTTCATCTGGGTAAAAAAATCGGTGAACACAAACGTTATTATCGAAATGGGCAGCTCGAATCTCTGATGAACTTTCTCAATGACAAGAAGCAAGGATATGCTGTGTGGTATGATACGGTTGGGCACAAAATACAAGAAGGCTGGTTCAAAAATGACCTTCAAGACAGTCTGTGGACTTATTACCAAATAGACGGAAAATTAGGCAATCGCGGTTATTATAGACGCGGTAAGATGCAAGGTAAATGGACATGGTGGTATCCCTCTGGACAGGTTTGGAAAATAGGTTATTACAAGGATGACAAGCGTCATGGTAAATGGACTGTTTATTTTGAAAATGGACAGGTTTATTACACTGGCAATTATGTCAATGGCAAAGAAGAAGGAATTTGGCATCGTTACTATTCTGACGGGAAGATAGAGACAGTGGGCACATTTCACAAAGGACGGATGAATGGCCAATGGGGAATGTGGTATCACAATGGCGTGCCACGCGAGAAATTGCATTACAAAGATGACGTGTATGACGGTATTTGTCAATATTATGATAGTACTGGCAGACCTACACTTATCGTAACATACAAGGACGGTAAACGCGACGGATATTATGCACGCTTTGGACGCTATGGCACTAAGGTAGAAGAAGGCAATTATGTCAATGATAAGAAACAAGGAATATGGCGGTATTATGACGATGCTGGCCGTCTGCTCAGGCAGGAGAACTATGTTGATGACCGTCCCGACGGCACATGGAAAATTTTTGATCCTGCCTCTGGCCGCACACTTCAGATACTAAACTACAAGAAGGGGCAGCTCGATGGCCTGGTCGTAAAATATGGCCGTAACGGACAGGTGCGATTCAAAGGGCTATACAAACAAGGACGCTTGGTCAAAAGATTTGATATTCCCCAGCCTACAATGCACTACAGATAAGACATAAAATGCGTTACATTTCCATACAACGCGAACAAAAAGCGTCCCTGCAGGACAACTGAGGCTGTCCAATAACTCAATAACTATTAAAATTTGTAGATTCTAAAGACATTTATTCTATTGATTGACAGAAATTTGGCTTTAAGCGTTCGTTGCATGATAGTGTTTGAACACACTTTTTGGATAGCCACAATACACCATCTGACAAACCAGCCAGATTAACACACACCGGATAACACCACACCTAAGTGAGCAACCCAGCATCTCTTTGTTCGCTTTTAGCGGCCTGGCGGATTGCAATCAGCGTCTGACAAACCAGCGAGACTAACACACCGGATAACACCACACCTAAGTGAGCAACCCAGCACCTCGCTGTTCGCTTTTAGCGGCCTGGCGGATTGCAATCAGCGTCTGACAAACCAGCGAGACTAACACACCGGATAACAGTACCGCAAGCAAGCTGACCGCTCAAAACAGTCAGATTGCTGCTGATAGGGGATTTTCCCCTGGAAATTGTAGAGAATTGAACCATAGATACAAAAAAAGTCCGCAGCTGATTAACAGCTACGGACTTGGTGGGTTCTTTGTTGCGGGGGCAGGGATCGAACCTGCGACCTCCAGGTTATGAGCCTGGCGAGCTACCACTGCTCCACCCCGCATGTCGTAAAATGCAAAGCAAAGATACCATTCTATTAATATAAAATCAAATTGTTTAAGATTTTTTTGTAATTAGAGTTTTTGTGTAGTCTCTCGTCGTGCGATCGCAGTCCAGATATTGCTCCAGCGTGGGATGCGAGGTAAACGGAATCTTATTCATTGCTTCTTCGACTATCTCGGCTATTTGAAGGAAACCGATTTCATTGTTTAGAAAGGCTGCTACGGCAATTTCATTGGCAGCATTCATAATACAGGGTAGATTTCCGCCATTTCTGAGTGCTCCCAGGGCTATGGGCAAACAGCGGAAGACATTCGTATCTGGTTTTTCGAAGGTCAGAGTGGGATATTGCAAGAAATCAAATCGCTCAAAAGGGCTTGCAATACGCTGGGGAAAGGATAGCGCTACTTGTATGGGTAGTCGCATGTCAGGCAGTCCCATTTGAGCCTTGATCGAGCCGTCAATGAACTGCACCAGAGAATGTATAATAGACTGTGGGTGTACGATAATATCAATTTGCTCAGGTTTGACATCGAATAGCCAGCGTGCCTCTATGGCTTCGAGACCTTTGTTCATCAATGTTGCAGAATCAATAGTTATTTTGTTTCCCATAGACCAATTGGGATGGCGCAAAGCTTGTTCTTTTTTTATGTTTTTCAGCTCTTTCCTGGTCATGCCACGGAATGGGCCTCCGGAAGCTGTGAGGTAAATTTTTTCTATCCAATTGTGCTTTTCGCCCATAAGGCATTGGAAAATAGCCGAATGTTCGGAATCGACAGGCAGGATTTTTACGTTTTTCTCTTTGGCCAGTGTAGTAACCAGCTCTCCTGCTACCACGAGGGTTTCTTTGTTTGCAAGGGCTATATTTTTGCCATGTTTGATAGCTTCCAGTGTGGGTAAAAGTCCGGAGAAACCTACGATAGCCGTCAGAACAATGTCAATTTCCTGTGCAGATACGATTGCTGTGAGACTGTCTGAGCCTGAAAGTACTTCTATGCCGAGTGGTTGTAATGATTTTTTGACATAACTAAAATCTCCTTCGGTTATTGCCACGTACTTTGGTTTAAACAGTTTAGCTTGCTCAACGAGCAGCTCTGCGTTAGACCGTGCAGATAGTGCTATTACAGAAAATTTATCACGGTGTTGGTCAATGACTTCCAATGTCTGGCGTCCAATAGAGCCAGTAGATCCGAGTATAGCAATGTTTTTCATGATTATCAGAAGCTTATGTAATCGGCAGGATTAATTGGCACACCATTAAACCATAATTCAAAATGCAGATGTGGACCAGTAGTATTCTCGCCTGTATTACCAACAATTGCTATTGGCTCACCTGCCTCGACATGGTCTCCTTCTCTTTTTAGAAGCTCTGAGTTGTGCTTGTAAACGGAAATAAGATTGTGGGGGTGCTGTACCATGATTACATAGCCAGTGTTAGGATTCCAGCCAGCCATTATCACGGTTCCGCTGAGGACAGACAGTACAGGCTCATCCTTTTGTGCGGTCAGGTCCACGCCATAATGTCCTTCGGCTGGGTTAAATTTGTTGATAACAATGCCGCTGACTGGTTTATAAAATTTTAAGCTACTCAGTGAGTTTTCGTCTCCTTGCATTGTGGCAAGCTCTGGTGGCGTTCCCTCCAGGTCTGTGGATAGTGTTTTGAGTAACGAGTCATGTACAGTGGGTGAGATGATGTATTTTTGATTTGATGTATCAATATCCTGTAATTGGCTCAGATCCTTCCCATAAACGATTGTTCGTATTTTTTTGAAGTAGTTATCACGGATTTTTATTTCGTTGTTGAGGGAATCTATGAGCACGCGATTGCGTGTAGCTTCTGCGCGTAGCTTAATGTCTTGGTATCTAGGTAAAATGGAATTAAGTGGTGTAAAGGCAAATAGTAGGACAACGATTATAGCCACGACCAAAAAGATTAATCCGAAAAGAGTGTATAGATTTAAGCTGCTCAACTTCAGACTGAATTTTTGGTTTAGTGTTTTTTCGTCGAAGATTACAAGATGGTAAGTTTTTCGTTCTTTTTTGCCGTTATTTTTCTTTTTCATGGCTGCCAAAGTATTTAATCATTAGCGCAAAGTTATAAATTTTAGAATAACTTGGGGTGATTATCAGAATTAAAATCAATGCCCAGGTGTTTATAAGCAATTTTTGTAGCCATTCGTCCTCGAGGTGTACGTTTGATAAAGCCTTCCATTATGAGGTAGGGTTCGTAAACTTCTTCGATTGTGCCTGGGTCTTCTCCCACAGCTGTAGCAATAGTATTTAATCCTACAGGTCCTCCGCTGAATTTTTCGATTATTGTAGTCAAAATTTTGTTGTCCATTTCGTCAAGTCCCCTGGAATCAATGCGGAGGGCGTCGAGAGCGTAACGTGTAATCTGAATATCAATCTTACCGTTACTTTTGACCTGTGCAAAGTCCCGTACACGACGTAATAGGCGGTTGGCAATACGGGGCGTTCCGCGGCTACGCCGTGCTATTTCGTCGGCAGCTTCGTCGGATATATGAACATTGAGAATCCCGGCAGAACGCAGAATAATATGCTTGAGCGTGGCTACATCGTAATATTCGAGTAAGGCTTTTATCCCAAAACGGGCAAGTAAAGGTCTGGTTAGTAGTCCGGTACGTGTTGTCGCGCCAATAAGGGTGAAAGGATTTAGCTTTATCTCAATAGAGCGGGCATTAGGTCCTTTGTCAATAATTATATCGATTTTATAATCTTCCATTGCAGAATACATGTACTCTTCGACCACAGGGTTGAGCCGGTGAATTTCATCTATAAAAAGCACATCCCTTTCTTGCAAATTTGTTAGTAGTCCTGCCAGGTCTCCGGGTTTTTCCAGCGCCGGACCTGATGTGGTTTTTATGTTAACGCCAAGTTCATGCGCAATAATGTGAGAAAGAGTGGTCTTGCCCAGGCCAGGGGGCCCATGTAGCAGGACATGATCAAGGGCTTCACCGCGCATCTTAGCTGCTTTGACAAAAATCTTGAGATTTTCTACTATTCTATCCTGTCCTTTGAATTCACCAAAGTTAAGAGGCCTAAGTTTTTGCTCAAGTTCTATGTCGCCTGGTAAAGGCTCTAATCTCTCGTCCATTAAAAATATTTTTTGTGAAATAAAATATGCCCTTAGTTATTGAGCGTCCAAAATTTAATTATTGCATTTTTAATTAACTAATTTGTAATACAGGTATTTTAGTATAAAGCAGCATTTTTGCGTATTAGACTAAATTTTCAGTGCGCCTTTGAGATAGGCACTTAGGGCGTCGTCTATTTTGGAAATATTTGTTTTAATCACAGTGAATCCATTCTTTATCAGTTGGTCGCGGATACCTGGGCCCATATTACCTGCTATTAAAATATCGACGTCATGGAGCAGGTCAAATATACGGTTGTGAGCTTGTTCTTGTTGTATCTGGTGCTGTAGGTCATTATTATGTTCGTGATGATGTTCTGATTCGTGTTCTTTCATTGTCATACCTTGATGAGAGTCATTAGACCTTTTTTCTCGACTAATGATGTTTTTTCCTTCGATTTCTACGATTAAGAAGTAATTTGAATGGCCAAAGTGAGGGTTAATAAATTCACCATCATTAGTAGGAAAGGCAATTTTATAGGTAAGCATTTTGACTTGAGCATCAGGCATTTTTTTGATTTCAGATTTGTGCTTTGGTTCGATTTCTCCTTTTCTTATTTTGCCCATGGCTACAATGTTTTTCTGTTTTTACAGAGTATCACAAAATTAACATTTTCGGGTGAGAAAAAAAACAAAAGCGCAAGAACCCTTAGGCTCTTACGCTTTCGAGTACCCAGGGCGGGAGTCGAACCCGCACGACCTTGCGGCCACTGGATTTTGAGTCCAGCGCGTCTACCAATTCCGCCACCTGGGCATTTGAGCAGTGGCAAAATTATAAAGAATTTTATTAAACGCAAAATAATGGCTTATACATTTTATGTCAAACATATTAATTTTTGTTCTTATGGGTTTGGTAATGCACAAGTCGCAGGAAGATAGTGCATAGGGGAAGTGATATTTGGCATTACATGACGTTTGTCCAGAGTATTATAATGCACTATTGGTCAATTTCTTTAATGAGTTTTTCTGCTACAAAAAGGTCCATGGGGCGGGTTATCTTAATATTTTCTTCCAGTCCTTGCACAAGGTTTATTTGCTTGCCCAGGCTCTCGAAAACTGTAGCATCATCAGTGAAATTTGTCCTATATTCCTGGCTGTATGCCTTGCGTAAGTCTTGAATGTCGAATATCTGTGGTGTCTGTATTAAGCGCACGGTTGAACGATCTATAGACCAATTGCGCCCTTTTTCTTCTATTCTAACGCTGCTATGTGGTAGGACGCAGGGAACGGCATTACCTTTTTGCTTGGCCTGTTCATAGACGCTGCGTAGAAAAGTAGTTGTTATCAGAGGACGGACAGAGTCATGCACGGCGACAAGCCCTTGGTCAAAGGCCATGGATAGGCCATTTTTGACAGAATGAAAGCGTTGCTCTCCCCCAAAAGTAGTAATATGTGGCACGGGAAAAGAGTATTGTCTGACAAGCTCTTGCCAGTATTGTTCATAGTCCTTGTTGAGCACCAATATTATACGCATTTTCAGGTCAGCAAAGGCCTTGTAAAAACGTTGCATTGTGTGCATTAGAATAGGCCTATTCCCAAGCATAAGAAATTGCTTGGGAATAGGCCTACCCATTCTTTTTCCTGTGCCTCCTGCAACAATTATTACAGAGAGCAAGTCCATTTAATTGATTTTTCCTTTATATGGTAACCATGTCTGAGAGCGGCCTATAATGCTCCAGCCGATATAGCCGTGCACTTGTAGTTTGCCGTTTTCTATCCACATTTTGCAGTCATAAATTTTGCCGTTATCTGGATCGAGTATTCGGCCGTGATCCCATTTATTATTTCCGACTTTCTGGAGTTTTGTTAAAACTACCATGCCAATGATTGGTTTATTTTTACGGTCTCCAGGGCACTTGTCGCAAGTCGGGTGTTGGTCTTCGTCAGGGCCTCGGAAAAGTTTTACTATCCTTCCATAATATTTACCATCATTGGCTTTGTAAATGTGAACAACAGACTTGGGCTTGTGGGTGTGGTCATCGATGGTTTTCCAGTATCCCACAATGTCTTGGGCGCTCAATCTCCCTACAAAAGCAACTGCTGCAAAGAGCAGGGCAAAACGAATAATTTGCTTCATAGTTTTTGAATTTTTAGTTTTTTATTTTAACACAATACCCCGAGTGTCAATTATATAATCGATGATTTTGAGCTGTCCTTTATCGTAATGTTTTAATTCATAGGTTTTTATTAAAGTCTGAGGCAATGCTATTTCAAGATTTTTGTTTTCTATCTGTGGTTGTGTATTTTTCATTGATGAGTAGTTTAGTATCAAAATAATGCGTGAATCTGGGTTATTAATGAGCCGCGACAGGAGCTCATAGTATTTATTTTCCTGTGCAAGAAATAGCAAGTAGTCTTGGATTAAGATAATCAGATCGTATTTATCGTCAGAATTATACGAAAAAATATCTTCAATTTCAATAAAATTGACTTGGCGGAAGAGATCAGGATCAACGTCAAAATTGGAAAAGCTGCTTGATACAAAGTCAAGGCGCGCAGAAAAATCTTTTATTAGCCACGTAATATCATACTGCCTTTCGGCCTTGCCAAGGATTAGGGCATTAGTAAAAAACTGGTCATCCAAAAGAGAGGCCATGAGCACAGCATATCGGAAAAAAGGCATATCTTTGAATTCCACAGACAACAGGCGCTTGGATACCTTCTCTATGTCGGTATATTTGCCCTTAAGGAATTCAAAATTACCTATGTTATTTTTTAAATTTTTCTGCATTAATCAGAAGGATATGAAGATGCAATTTGCTATATATCTGTTATTTAAGTAAGACTGGGCTGCCTTGATTTCATTGGAATTGTTGGGTTTCGTGTTTTTCAGAGAAAAGACAGCCCAGTCCAAGCAATGTGGATGGTTATGCGTTAATAAGGTCTTTGTACTGATCGACTGTCAGAAGTCCATCTATCTGAGAAGCGTCTGTAACCTTGATCTTGGCAATCCATCCTTTGCCATAAGGGTCTTGGTTTATTAATTCTGGTGTATTCTCAAGTTCTGGATTCATCTCTAGAACTTCACCGTCAACTGGTATGTACACATCGGCAACTGTTTTGACTGCTTCGATTGTACCCAGAGTATCGCCTTTTGACAGAGTATCGCCTACTGTAGGGACTTCAACGAATACAATGTCGCCCAGCTCGTTTTGTGCATAGTCTGTGATGCCTATCAATGCAACATCACCGTCCACTTTGACCCATTCATGATCTTTTGAGTATCTCAAATCCTGTGGTAAATCCATGGCTATATTTTTTTAGTTTTGTTTTGGTAATATAACAATTAATTTTGTGTGTAAATTTAGAAATTTTTTAATTGAAAAAAAGTCTATCAACATGAGAATTTTTCTGTTTCTTAGCTTTTTATTTTTTTCATTGCCAGGTAGAGCACAGGTAGAGAAATGGTTTGATCTTTTTACTACTAATCGCCTGGAACATTTGGCTGCAACAAGCACACAAATTTATGCTGCTGCAAAAGATGCCTTACTTATTTATACTCCGTCTTCGGGAACATTAGAGCGTCTGTCTGCGCAAGGCGAGCTGAGTGATACATCTATTTCTGCTGCTTTTGCTAATAATAATTTAGCAATAATCGGATATTCTACTGGGAATATGGATATTTTACAGGACAATAAGATTACTAATATACCAGTCATAAAAAAAAGCATTTCCTTGCTTCCTTCTGAGAAGAGAATCAACTCTTTTTTTGCGGATAATGGCTTGGTATGGCTTGCTACCAATTATGGTGTGTCATCTTTTAATTTGAGTAGAAATAGTTTTGATCAAACAATTTTTTTCAAGGATAGTGCAGGGCAACTTATACCTGTCAGAGATGTTGTAGTAAAGGACAATAAGATATGGACACTCACCTCCAAAGGAATATACTATACTGACAAGGATGCGGTAGGTGATTTTTCTACTTGGAATCATTATAA
>JALWCU010000262.1 GCA_027015275.1 Bacteroidales bacterium
GCCCGATTATCATCCACGCCCGGCCGCTCGACTAGTGAGCTGTTACGCACTCTTTAGATGAATGGCTGCTTCCAAGCCAACATCCTAGCTGTCACAGCAGCCGGACTTCGTTTGATCAACTTAGCACAGATTTAGGGACCTTAGCTGATGGTCTGGGTTGTTTCCCTCTCGGCCACGGACCTTAGCACCCGCAGCCTCACTCCTGAGCTAAATGTCACAGCATTCGGAGTTCGTCAGGGATTGATAGGCGGTGAAGCCCTCGCACCCTATCGGTAGCTCTACCTCTGTGACACAACACTCAAGGCTGCCCCTAAAGGCATTTCGGGGAGTACGAGCTATCTCCAGGTTTGATTGGCCTTTCACCCCTACCCACAGCTCATCCGACGGCTTTTCAACGCCGACCGGTTCGGGCCTCCACTGGGTTTTACCCCAGCTTCACCCTGGCCATAGGTAGATCACCTGGTTTCGCGTCTACTACCACTGACTAATCGCCTTATTAGGACTCGCTTTCGCTTCGGCTTCCCGACTTAGTCGGTTAACCTCGCCAGTGACAGTAACTCGTGGGCTCATTATGCAAAAGGCACGCCGTCACCCCACGAAGGGGCTCCGACCGGTTGTAGGCACGCGGTTTCAGGGACTCTTTCACTCCCCTGTTCGGGGTACTTTTCACCTTTCCCTCACGGTACTTGTTCACTATCGGTCTCCCAGTCGTATTTAGCCTTGGAGGGTGGTCCCCCCAGATTCCCGCAGGGTTCCTCGTGTCCCGCGGTACTTGGGTAACATAAAAGCGCTACAGATATCTTTCGCATACAGGGCTATCACCTTCTATGGCCATCCTTTCCAGAATGTTCTGCTAGGAATCTGATTGCGCCGAGGTATTCACAGCTACCTCCATTATGCACCCACAACCCCTAATAGGCAACGCCTGTGAGCTTTAACACCTATTAGGTTTAGGCTATTCCCCGTTCGCTCGCCGCTACTTAGGGAATCTCGGTTGATTTCTTTTCCTCCGGCTACTAAGATGTTTCAGTTCGCCGGGTTAGCCTCTCGATAAAATCGAGATGACAGTCCTTCAGACTGCCGGGTTTCCCCATTGGGGAATCTTCGGATCACGGGTTGTTTAGCACCTCCCCGAAGCTTATCGCAGCTTACCACGCCCTTCATCGCCGCTGGGAGCCAAGGCATCCCCCACGTGCCCTTAGTAACTTCTTTTCGCCACATGAGCACCTTGCTCCTACGCTTCTGTCAACATGTCAAAGAACCTTTAACCCCTTTGGGTTAAGCAGGGTATATCGGTCTTGCACCGATACCTACCCAATGGTTATTCTACTACTTAAACCAATACCCTGTATTCTCAGATTGTAATATGAGAATCCCAAAGGGAAATATAAAGAAGAGGTGCAGAGCCAGTGCGATGAGTCTCATTTGTTTAAAGTTACTCTTTAAAGGAGGTTTTCCAGCCGCACCTTCCGGTACGGCTACCTTGTTACGACTTAGCCCCAGTTACCGGGTTCACCTTAGGCCGCTCCTTCCCATTGCTGGGTTGGTCACGGACTTCGGGCGCCCCCGGCTCCCATGGCTTGACGGGCGGTGTGTACAAGGCCCGGGAACGTATTCACCGCGCCATTGCTGATGCGCGATTACTACCGAATCCGCCTTCATGGAGTCGGGTTGCAGACTCCAATCCGAACTGGGGGAAGATTTAGGGATTAGCTCCCTGTCGCCAGGTGGCAACCCTTTGTTCTTCCCATTGTAACACGTGTGCAGCCCTGGGCATAAGGGCCGTGCTGACTTGACGTCATCCCCACCTTCCTCCGGCTTGCGCCGGCAGTCCCCTTAGAGTGCCCGGCCTAACCGCTGGCAACTAAGGGCGAGGGTTGCGCTCGTTATGGGACTTAACCCAACACCTCACGGCACGAGCTGACGACAGCCATGCAGCACCTTGCCTGTAAAGGGCCTTTCGGTCCCACCCGCCGAAGCGGTCAGGCATTTAAGCCCAGGTAAGGTTCCTCGCGTATCATCGAATTAAGCCACATGTTCCTCCGGTTGTGCGGGCCCCCGTCAATTCCTTTGAGTTTCAGCCTTGCGGCCGTACTCCCCAGGCGGGGTGCTTAACGGTTTCCCTCAGTCTCTGAAGCACAAGGCCCCAAAGACGAGCACCCATCGTTTACGGCGTGGACTACCAGGGTATCTAATCCTGTTTGCTCCCCACGCTTTCGTCCCTCAGCGTCAGTAGCGGGCTCGGGAGCTGCCTTCACAATTGGTGTTCTGCAGCATATCTACGCATTTCACCGCTACATGCTGCATTCCGCCCCCGTCGACCGCACTCAAGTTCGGCAGTATCAATGGCAATTCCTCGGTTAAGCCGAGGGCTTACACCACTGACTTACCAAACCGCCTACGGACCCTTTAAGCCCAGTGAATCCGGATAACGCTAGCCCCCTACGTATTACCGCGGCTGCTGGCACGTAGTTAGCCGGGGCTTATTCGTCAGGTACTGTCAACTTCTGATTCACGACCAAAAGTTTCCTCCCTAACAAAAGCGGTTTACGACCTTTCGGCCTTCTTCCCGCACGCGGCGTGGCTGCGTCAGGCTTTCGCCCATTGCGCAATATTCCTCACTGCTGCCTCCCGTAGGAGTCGGGCCCGTGTCTCAGTGCCCGTGTGGCCGATCACCCTCTCAGGTCGGCTACCCGTCATTGCCTTGGTGAGCTATTACCTCACCAACTAGCTGATAGGACGCAGGTCCATCCCTATCCGCTCGAAAGCTTTAATCCTAAGGAGATGCCTCCAAAGGATATTATGGAGTATTGAGCCGGGTTTCCCCGGAGTATCCTCCAGATAGGGGTAGGTTACCTACGCGTTACTCACCCGTTCGCCGCTCGCCAGCCATTCCGAAGAATGCTGCTGCCGCACGACTTGCATGTGTTAGGCCCGCCGCAAGCGTTCATCCTGAGCCAGGATCAAACCCTCCATTGTAGAAAGTCTTGATCCGCGACTTCACCGCATTTTAGGCCTGAACTCTACACCTCATCATTATTTCAAAGAGCTGATGTCTTAAATTGCGTTTGCAAAGTTAAAAAACTTTTGAGAAAGAACAAAATTTATCTTCAAAAATTATTTACAAATAAACTTTATTTCTTTTGCACTGACAAAGTTAATTCAATGTTCTCTTTTTGTCAAATTCTTTTTCCTAAATTTATCTTAACTATAAATCCACTTAAAAACTAATTCAAAGCTAACAAACATCTTAATTCTTCTCAATCATATCTGTCAAGAACGTGGTTGCAAAGATAGAACTCTATTTTTTAATATCCAAATCTTTTTCTAAAAATTATCCACCAAAAATAAATCTTTAATACGAACCATATCTAATTAAATCTGACGTTAACAATGCAACTTTATAACTCTTGACTCAGAACGTAGGTGCAAAATTATAATACACACTGCATATAACCAAATAACCAACAAATTATTTTTTCTATAGTTCGATCTATTTTCTTCAATACCATACACTATTATCAGAACGTCAATTTTGCGTCTGCAAAGCTAAAAACAATTCAATCATTAAACAAACTTTACTCTCTAAAAATTCATTAAAACTCATCTATAAATCATCACCAACTCATCAATGCCTTATCAGAACGTTTCATTCAAAAGTGCGAGTGCAAATGTAGTACAAAAGAAGTTATATGCAAATTTTTTAATCTAAAAATAATTTAAAACACAACTAACTAAAAATAAGACGATTAAGTTTTTCAATAATCGTCTCACTTAAATTAGATTGGAAATATCTGTGCTCATCAAATCCAATTCTATTGTAGATACCATAATAATTAGAAATTAGCCACAGTTCATCGGCCTCATGCATAAAACCTATATCAATAGGTTTATCGTCGTAAACAGTAAGTCCTTGCTGCTCAAGTAAAGAGAGTATCTTAATTTGTAACGCGTTATAGGGTGCATCTGTTTTGTATGTGGGCGAGACGATAATATCACCTTTCTTAGCTAAAATATTATAGCGAGAATTCAGTACTTTTTTATTACTGACAGCTAAATGGTTCTCTTTATTTATAAAACTGTGAAGATCTGCATACCAAATAAAATTAGGCGTATGTGGTTGTATAATCTTACTGGAAGAGAGGATGATAATATCATTAGTATTAGAGACAAAATAATTATAATCAACTTTCTGTGGAATTGCGACGAATTCCAAGCTATTTTGCCATGGATAAAAGACTATTTTGACAACTGCTCCATTAAAAAACTTATTTCTATTTACAACTCGCCTAATAATAGCATGATAATCAATAAAAAAATCAGGTAAATCAAGTTCTAATTGAAGAGCAACTAATTCAAAATACTTCTTGTGTATATTCCACAAAGGCACAATACTGTTAGATACAAATATCTTATAATAAAAAAAAGGTGGTAAAGTATTTAGTCTTTCCCAAAAACTAGCTGGAAATTTTTCTTCATTCACTATTTTATCATTAAAGGCCAGGTACATATTCCGATTTTTAGCATTGTTAAACAAAAAAGGAAATTTTTTCTATTTTTGGCAAAAAAATTAAATAAAATGATAAACGAGAGCCAGGTAAAGGACATGAGAGAGCGTCTGGTAGCGCTCAGGAGGTATCTTTGACATAGATAACAAAATAAAGCAAATCTCTGAGAAAGAAAAAATTACAGGAAAAGAAGGATTCTGGGAGGACAAAGAAAAAGCTGAGAAAACACTCAAAGAGATTAGTGAATTAAAATATTGGATAGACGAATACAAAAAAGTTGAGGACACTGTAGGCGAATTAGAGGTTTTGTGGGACTTTTTCAAAGAAGGAGACGTGGAAGAAGCTGAATTAGACAAGGCTTATGAGCAAGCACAAAAGTCTATAGATGACTTGGAACTGAAGAAAATGCTTAAGAATGAAGAAGATAGACTAGGTGCAATATTAAAAATACAGGCAGGCGCAGGTGGTACAGAAAGTCAAGATTGGGCTGAAATGTTATTGAGAATGTATTTGCGCTGGGCCGAAAGACATAATTATAAGGTTAAACAAGCAAGTTATCAGCCTGGAGATGTAGCAGGAATTAAAAGTGCTATCATAGAGATAGAAGGTGATTATGCTTACGGTTACCTAAAAAGTGAAAATGGCGTCCATAGATTAGTAAGAATATCCCCGTTCAATGCACAGGGCAAGCGACAGACATCTTTTGCATCTGTATTTGTTGCCCCCCTGGTGGACGACAGGATAGAAATTGATATTAACCCAGCTGATTTGGAATGGGAAACATTCCGGTCCAGTGGTCCTGGTGGGCAGAATGTCAACAAAGTCGAAACCGGCGTGCGAGTTAAGCACAAACCCACTGGTATCGTTGTAGAGAACACTGAAACCCGTTCACAATTTCAGAACAGAGAAAAGGCTTTGTTAATTTTGAAATCGCATTTATACGAGCTGGAGCTAAGAAAACGCCGTGAAAAACAGGTGGAACTTGAAAGACAAAAAAAGAAAATCGAATGGGGCTCGCAGATTCGTAATTATGTTCTGCATCCTTATAAAATGGTCAAAGACGTTAGGACAGGATACGAAACTTCGAACGTGCAAGCTGTGTTGGATGGTGAGCTCGATGAGTTTATACGCAGATATTTACTTGAATATGGAGATAGCTATTAATCATTTGAAGTAATCAAGTCTTTGATATAATCACATACCATAAACCAGACAAATATCCAAATTCTTATTCACATCTACCATTGCAATATATAACTGATAATAAACATATTATAAAGCTACAAAAGCTCTTGCTGCAATTGCGTTTAAAATTACTAACTTTACACCGCTAAAATCAAACTGAAAGAAACATGATGACATCAAAACAAATACGTCAAGCATTCTTAGACTTTTTTGCAAGTAAAGGACACAAGATAGTTCCATCTGCACCAATGGTGATAAAAGATGACCCAACGCTAATGTTCACCAACGCAGGTATGAACCAGTTTAAAGATATTTTTCTGGGACTCAGAGAGCCAGACAGTCGCAGAGTAGCAGATGCACAAAAATGCTTGAGAGTATCAGGTAAACATAATGATCTGGAAGAGGTAGGTCATGACACATATCACCATACAATGTTTGAGATGTTGGGCAATTGGTCATTTGGAGATTATTTCAAAGCAGAAGCAATAGACTATGCGTGGGAATTTTTGACAAAAGTAATGGGTATTCCACAAGACCGACTTTATGCTACGGTTTTCGAAGGTGACAGAGAACACGGATTAGATGCAGATAACGAAGCAAGAGAACTATGGAAGCGATATTTGCCAGAGGACAGGATTTTATACGGCTCTAAAAAAGATAATTTCTGGGAAATGGGAGATATTGGACCTTGTGGACCGAGTAGCGAGATTCATGTAGATATGAGACCAGATGAAGAGCGGAAGACAAGCCCTGGAGCAGAGTTAGTAAACAAGGGACATCCTCAGGTCTTTGAATTATGGAATCTGGTATTCATGCAATTTAACCGCAAAAAAAATGGCAGGCTCGACCCACTTCCCCAAAAGCATGTGGACACAGGTATGGGCTTTGAACGTCTGACAATGATTATACAAGGTAAAACATCAAACTATGATACGGATATTTTCCAGCCAATAATACGAGACATTGAAAAATTGACTGGACTGAAATATGGTCAGGACGAGAAAATTGATATAGCTATGCGAGTTATCTCTGACCATGTACGCGCTATAGCATTTGCCATTGCTGACGGACAACTACCTTCGAATGAAAAAGCTGGATACGTTATACGTCGTATCCTTAGACGTGCTGTTCGATATGCATTTAATTACCTTAACCAGAAAGATCCCTTCTTATACAAATTATTACCTTCCCTTGTGGAAGTCATGGGCGATGCTTATCCTGAGCTGAAGAAAAACTTTGAACTTATAAAACGAGTAATGATAGAAGAAGAACAGGCATTTTTGCGCACACTCGGAGTAGGAATAAAATTGTTAACCAATGTAATAGAACATGTCAAAAGAAAGAATGAGAAAATTATCCCAGGCAAGGCAGCATTCGAACTATACGACACTTATGGTTTCCCTCTGGACTTGACCCAGCTTATTGCCAGAGAACATGGACTCGATGTTGACCAAATAGGATTCGATGCTGAAATGAAAAAACAAAAAGACCGCTCTCGCTCTGCATCTAAAATGGAAGCCGAAGACTGGATTATTTTGCATGAAGACAATGTGGAAGAATTCGTAGGTTATGACAGACTAGAAGCCGATGTGTATATTACACGTTATCGCAAGGCTAAAATCAAGGGTAAAGATATTTATCAACTTGTTTTCCAGCTCACACCATTTTATGGAGAAAGTGGTGGACAAGTAGGAGATACTGGATATATCGAAAATGGAGAGGAAAGAATAGAAATCATTGATACTCAGAAAGAGCATGGAATGATTGTGCATTACACAAAAAAATTACCTAAAAGCCTGGATAATAGATTCAAAGCAGTTGTAGATAGCCGCAAACGTCAGCTCACTGCAAATAATCATTCTGCGACGCATTTACTACATTACGCTCTGCGTGAAATCCTGGGCAAACACGTTGAACAACGCGGTTCTCTGGTAGATCACAAACATTTGCGATTTGACTTTTCTCATTTTCAAAAAATATCAGACGAGGAACTAAGTAAAGTAGAATCTCTGGTCAATCACCTGATACGTCAAGACTACAGTCTGGAAGAGAAACGCAATGTACCTTTTGACGAAGCGCTAAAAATGGGGGCTATGGCTTTATTCGGTGAAAAATACGGCGATACGGTTAGAGTCATTAAATTTGGACCGAGCATAGAGCTATGTGGTGGCACACATGTAAAAAGCACAGGACAGATAGGATTTTTCAAAATTATTGGTGAATCTGCTGTTGCTGCTGGCGTGCGCCGTATCGAAGCAATTACAGCTGTAGAAGCTGAAAAATATGTAACGCAAATGGACAAGATATTCAAAGAATTAAAAGAATTACTTAAATCACCCAAGAGCATTACTCAGTCTGTACAAAAACTAATACAAACAAATAAAGAACTTCAGAAAAAGATAGAATTGTTGGAGCAGGATAAAATTAAATCACTAAAAAAAGAATTACTCTCTACGGCAGGACAAGCAGACAACATGGACATAATTGCTGCTGAGATAGAAGCTTCATCAATGGATATGCTCAAAACATTAGCCTTTCAGCTCAGGCAGAACAAACCCAATATAGCTGTAATTCTCGGAAGCAATATCAATGGCAAGGCAAACCTAATTATAGCGTTGGGAGATGAGTTGACTAACAAGAGATTAAATGCTGCACAGATTATTCGAGAAGCAGCCAAAGAAATACAAGGCGGCGGCGGCGGACAACCACATATCGCTACTGCTGGCGGAAAGAATCCCAGCGGGATACAAGCTGCACTGGACAAGGCAGTGGAAATAATAAATGGCAAGGTGTAACAAAAAATATTAGAAATACGATCACCAATTTGGCAAAGTATCCCATAAAATAAAAAATCCCCAATTATGCTGAATCTCCAGAAGATAGAATTACAAAATTAATCAATAAAGAAAAGCAGCAACTTAAAATACTATAAGCCATTATGCTTTATTCAATTTTTCTTCTTAAATTAGAAGGAAAATTAAAGCTTACTACAAATGGACAAAATATTTGAGTCGCCTTACTTCATAATTTATCATGACGATGAGTTGAATATTAATCTGATCCGCTGGACTACTAAAATCCTATTATTAAACGAACAAGACTACAAAGAAGGAATCATTAATGCCTTCAAAAAGATTAATGAGACAAAAGCAGAATATCTTATAATTGACAATAGCGATGCTGTATATCCTATCACTGAGACTCTACAAAACTGGATAATAGAGAACATTTTCCCAATGAACAAAAATTATAAAAAAGTAGCTTACATATATTCACAAGATAGCCTTACCAGTATGAATATCGAAGAAATTGTCAATAAAATCAAAGCTGGGCAGCAAAATATGGAGCGCAATTTATTTAGCAATATTAACGATGCCATAGAGTGGCTAATATCATAAAATATCTGACTAATTATCAGGACTATACATCTCGTAAACGATTACTAAATAACCTACCTTTTTATTTTAGTTTGTGAAAAAGAAAAACTAATTTTGGTTTAGATTAAAAATAATAAAGTTATGCACAAAAAACCAGACTTCATCTTTGAGGTCAGTTGGGAAGTATGTAACAAAGTTGGTGGAATACATACTGTCGTCTCAACAAAAGCTTATTCTTTGGTTAAGGAATACAAAGACCGCTATATACTTATAGGTCCTGACATTTGGCGGGATACTGAAAACAATCCTGAATTCGAGGAAGACAAGGAGCTGTTTAAGTATTGGCGGGAGGAAGCAGAAAACGTCGGGCTAAAAGTAAGGGCCGGTAGATGGAAAATCCTTGGCAATCCCACTGTTCTATTGGTAGATTTTTCATCTATTTTTCAGGAAAAAAACGAAATTTTCGCACATCTATGGGAACGCTTTGGGCTGGATTCCTTGCATGGTGGCTGGGATTATATAGAGCCTGCAATATTTGGCTATGCAGCGGGTAAAGTTATAGAAAATTTTGTCCTGCACCATCTCAGTCCTCAGGATAATATCATAGCACAATTTCATGAGTGGATGACTGGTACGGGTCTGTTGTATCTAAAAGACAAATTTCCGTTCGTTAGCACAGCCTTTACTACGCATGCAACTGTCGTTGGTAGAGCTCTGGCAGGGAATGGATTTCCTCTGTACAAGAATCTGGATAAAGTAAACGCAGACCAGCAGGCAAGGCAGTATAATGTCATTTCCAAACATTCATTAGAGAAAATTGCTGCTCGTGAGGCAGATGCCTTTACAACCGTCAGTGAGATAACTGCGAGGGAATGTGAATATCT
>JALWCU010000263.1 GCA_027015275.1 Bacteroidales bacterium
GGGCCTCCGTGATTTGTACCAAGTAAGTTGCCATGAGCTGGATTTTCTCGTGGATAAAGCAACCGGACATTCTGGTGTTGTTGGTAGTCGTATGATGGGCGGCGGCTTTGGCGGCTGTACTATTAACCTTGTTCGACGCGACCAGACACAAGATTTTGTGGAGTATATAACTGAGGAATATTATAGAAAATTCACTTTTCAGGCAGATGTTTACAAGGTGAAAATAGTGAATGGAACAGCCGAAGTTGAGATATAGATTAGTTTATGTTGCAGGGATTCATTCTAACAGTAACTTATCCACTGCCATGTTAATGAATTCGTTAAACGGATATAATATACGGAAGATTTCCACAGCTTGATTGAGTAGATTATTGCTTAATATGTCCTCTTCCTTGATAGGTGTGCTAACGATGTAGTCTTTGTATTTTAATAAGTCAACATACTCAAAGGAATGGTCAAAGCCTCGTGGAGACTTTTTTAGTTTGCGTCCTTCGAGCTCGCCAAAGGTTTGCTTGAACTCGTTATTCTCGAGAATGGAAATAAATTCTTGTGGATTGTTATAGATTTCTGTTCTCACTGCGTCGAGGGTATCTTTTTCGGGGCAATAAATACCGCCACCTAGAAACGAACCACCAGGCTGAAGATGGAAGTAATAACCAGCATAGTGGCTACGTCTGCCAAAGGGTGCAATATGAGCTCCGAGATTAATTTTGTATGGACTCTTGTCGCGTGCAAAGCGCATATCCCTGTTTATACGGAAAATACTTTCTTGAGGTGAAACATTAAAAATCCTTTGGTCAAACTCTGAAATTCTGTGTATCAGCTCTTTGACGAAATTTTCAAATTCTTCTCTTGCTTTGTGGTAAAATTCTTTGTGCTCGTGAAACCACTGTCGGTTGTTATTCTTGGATAATTCTTTGAGGAATTTGTATGCTGTTTCCATGGCTTTTTGATTATTAGAATTGTTCTTAAAAAATATCAAAGATTATTTAGCTTACCAAAAACATACGTGCAATTTATTATCTTGCCAAAGTTTAAACACACAAAAAAATAAAATCATGTCAGATTCAAGAATAAGATTTAATGGACGTCCTGTACATGTTGCAGGCAACAAGGTAAAACCTGGAGACAAAGCACCAAACTTTGTATTGGTAGATAAGGATCTCAAGCCAGTGAGCCTTGGACAGTTCAGGGGCAAAGTAGTAATTCTTTCGGTTTTTCCATCCTTGGATACGCCAGTGTGCGCTACGCAGAACCGCAAATTTAACGAAGCAGCTACACAGCTGTCGGATGATATTGTTATCCTGGGTATTTCGGTTGATCTGCCATTTGCGCAGGCACGTTTCTGTGCAGCAGAAGGTATAGACAGGGTTATAACGCTTTCTGATTACATGTACCGTGAGTTTGGGACAAAATATGGCTTCCTGATAGACGAATACAAACTGCTGGCTCGTGGTGTCATCGTAATAGACAAGGAAGGGATAGTCCGTTATGTGGAATATCTGCCAGAGGTTACTGATGAGCCTAATTATGAAGCAGCATTAGAGGCAGCTAAGAAACTGGTCTAGTATAGCCCACGACAAGCGTTGTGGTTTTACAATAGGTCGTCCTTATGGACTGAGAGTTGCGCCATGCGTTGCCTAAGTGCCCCACACTGCCGTGCAGGGATAACAAGAGAAACGTCCTTGCGGACTGCGAGTTGCGACCTGCGTCGCCTAAGTGCCCCACACTGCCGTGCAGGGATAACAAGAGAAACGTCCTGGCGGACTGCGAGTTGCGCCATGCGTCGCCAAAGTGCCCCGCACTACCGTGCAGGGATAACAAGAGAAACGTCCTGGCGGACTGCGAGTTGCGCCATGCGTCGCCAAAGTGCCCCGCACTACCGTGCAGGGATAACAACAATAGATCGTCCTGACGGACTGCGTGGGAAGTCCCGACAGGGACAATCTCTTGTTTGCCCAGAATGAAATGAAATGGAATTGTGGGAAATGAAAAAGAAACAAGTCCCGACAGGGACGGACTAGTATAGTCCACCAAGTCGCACAGAGAAAAAATTCGCTCGCCGGATGTCTGTAATGACTGCGTTTTTAGTTTTATGGGTAATTTTGTTACTTTACAGAAAATTTAACACCCTTTATTCCGTTAAATCAGTAAAAAGAAGAATTGCATGCGGGGTTATTTCTTATTAGTAGTTTTATTGGCGTCATTTACAATAGGTTATACCCAGGAGCAGATAATATCTGTTGGCTCGAACATAGCGACAAACTCAGCTCATCAGAAAAAATCAATAGATACTCTGAGTCTGCCTTTCTGGGATGATTTTTCTTCTCTTCAAATTACTGATAATCTATGGGATAATCATGGCTGCAAGATTGATTTGACAGGTAGTGTCAATCCACCATCGATTGGCACAGTGGAATTTGATGCCTTGGACAGCGCAGGTAATTTTTATGGAACTTATGAACAGTCGGTTGTCTCTGATATGCTCACGTCTAAGCCTATAAATCTTTACTATCCAGATGATAAGTCGGTTTATTTTTCTTTTATGTACGAACCAGGTGGTCTGAAGGACATGCCAGACAAGCGTGATTCTTTGATATTGCAATTTTATACACCTGTTGACAAGAAATGGACTACAGTATGGTATGCTTTGGGTGGAGACTCTCTAAAACCAGAGTTTCACCAAGTAATTTTGCATGTGGATGATCCCAGGTTCTTGCAGAAAGGATTTCGTTTCAGGTTTAAAGCATATTCTTCCCTTGGGTCTGCCAGTTTTCCTTCGTTGGTTAGTGATTGTGATTTTTGGTATGTGGATTATGTTTATCTAAATCGCAATCGTTATGCAGGTGATACCATTTATCGAGATGTCGCTTTGCAGTACCCGATGGAGTGGAAATTTGATGATTATACGGCTATGCCATTTAGTCATTATCAGGATAAGAAGCAAGAAATAGCTCATCATGTTTTGGTAAAATTCAGGAATAATGACGGCGTGGGGCGCACTGTTGACAGCCTTTATATTGTTTTTGCGGATAGGGCAAGTGGCAGTGTGATAGATACTTTGTTCCTGGGATCATATAGTTTTCCGCCAGATGGGAATTTTTTTGTAAAAAATGATCATGTTAATTACGTTTTTCCCCAGCTGAGTCAGCAAGACATTGAGATAAATGCAGAGACAAAACTAATTACAGACCAGTTCGACCCCAAGGGCAATAACCAGAGTCAAAGCACAATTTATTTAACGAATTTTTATGCTTATGATGACGGCAGTGCAGAAGCAGGTTATGGACTCTATGGGGATGGGACTTTTCAGTCTCTGGTAGCTGCGCGGTTCTATACATACAAGGCTGATTATTTGCGTGGTGTAAAAATTTATTTTAACAAAACATACTCGGACCGACAGCCAAGATATTTTTATCTTATGGTTTGGGAAAATGACCCGCAGACAGGCAAGCCAGGCAAGCTTATTTACAAAAAATCAGGAATGGCAATAGACTTTGATAAATTTGGGCAGTATCAGACCTATTACCTTGATACAAATCTCACAGTTACAGACACTTTCTACGTTGGTTGGGAAAAGACAGACGAGCAGCTGATGAATGTGGGGCTTGATTTGAACGACGTTAAACCAAATTACAAATTTTACAATATCACAGGTAAATGGGAAGCTTCTTCAATACCTGGTAATCTCATGATTAGGCCAATAATGGGACACATTATAAACACTTCAGTAGCAGAGCTAAATGAGCAGCTCAAAATTTATCCCAATCCAGCACACGACGTTGTGATTATAGCAACTACTAAAAACCTGAAAATACAGGTCTATTCTATGCAGGGACAATTGGTAAAGGAAATCCTTGCAACAGGGCAAACACGATTAAATGTCTCTGATTTACAGCCTGGGCTTTATGTCCTAAGAGCCTATGATAACAGTGGAAAAACTTTCTACAAAAAGCTTATTATAAGGTAATTATATCCTGTCTGCTGCTGTTTTCTATGTGTTAGAAGAGGTCTTTGTTAAACTTACGTGGGGTATAATCTTTGGCCAGACTATCTAAGAGGCGTGTTGTCTCTGGCGTTGTACCGCAGCAGCTGCCAATAATGTTGACCAGCCCTTGGTCGAGGTATTTTTTGACGAACGCTACAAATTCGGCCGGAGACAGAGGCTCCTTGTGATGAATACCAGCATTGGGATATGCTACAATTGGCAAATCTATTTCCTGGCTCAAGGTCTTGATGTGCGTATAGACTTCTTCGGGTCCATAGCCGCAATTTTCACCAACAGCAATGATGTCTAGCGCTGTATTGTTTTCGACTAATCTGCCAACAAATTCCTTGTTCATGAAAAACTCGTCGTCTGGCTTCTCAACAGTGGCAGAGATGATTACAGGCAGGGTTCTGGACCTTCGCTGCATAATTTCGTTCAGTGTCTCGACGGCAGCGTATAAGTTGTCCGGGTCAAGGAAAGTTTCGAATATGATTCCATCCACATGTCCAGCTAGTAATCCTTTAAACTGCTGGCTGTAAATAAGTTTGTATTCGTCTTTAGTGAGCTTAGATGGCACTGGACCTACAGAGCCCATTACAAAGCGCGGTTTGGAGCGTTTGATAAATGTGTATTTGTCTGCAATTTCCCTTGCCAGCTTGGCAGATGTGAAATTGATTTCATAAGCAAGTCCCTTGAGATCGTATTTTTCCAGGAAGTAATCATTTGCACGGAAGGTGTTTGTTTCTATCAGATCTGCACCTGCCTTGAGGTATTTTTCGTGTATTTCTTTAATTAGCTTGGGATAGGTGAGGTTCAGTATTTCGTGATAGCCAAAGAGATTTTTGGAATGTGTAGCAAATTTATTTTTGTGATAATCATATTCCTTGAGGCCAAACTTGCGTATGTATGTGCCCATGGCTCCGTCGAGCACCATAATTCGCTCTGGTAATATGTCGCTGATTTTTTTCATGAAATTAGTTTGTTAGTTTCTTCATGGAATTAGCAAATTTTTTGCCGAAAATTACTTGTATTGATAGATATTACCAGCTCTTAGTTGACTTGGAAAAATTTGTGAATGTCTCTTTAATGATGTTAATTCGAGTATTTCGCTTGCTCTAAAGTCGCCCAGCCTCGATTTGTGAAATTATATATTCTATCCACCGGTCCTGGCGATTATGAATGGGATCATAGGTGGCTTTGAGATTGTTGCCGAATAATCTTGCCAGTGTTTGCCAGAATTGTGCATTAAATGTGCCTTTGAAATCTTTTATTATCTGATAAGTAGTTTTGCCTGTCTGTCGGCTAACGAGCTTGACAAGAATTATGCCCTGTGTAACAGTCAGATTAACCAGCTCTTTCTCAAATCGTTGTCGCAAGTATTTTTCCATGCGTTTGATGTATTTTTCCCGTTCCTTTGTGTCCATATATTTCATAGTTTCCTCGACTTCGTAATAGTAATAATTTATCAGCTGTGCATAGGGATAGACTTTCTTGACATTGTACACCAGACGCCAGTAACGCCGCCAATCGGCCTGCGATTTGAACTGCGGCGGCGGCATAACTACGATTTTGGGTATTTTATAAAGAATGATTGTATCTCCGTCATGCACTATTGCGCTATAAAGCTTTGTATAGTCTGGCAATGGCATTATTTCACTTTCGCGAGGCTGGGCATTCATAGTCCATACAAAGGCAATGACAAAGATATTTAGTAATAAAGCTCTCATGTGTTTGCAGCTAATCAACAACGTATTATACGCAATTCTTTACTTTTTATCAAGTGATTTTAAAGAAATTGTCTCTTCGATTTGCCAATTGGGTTTTGCGCTTAATTTCTGCGGCAAAATGTATATTTTTTCTGGTTGTTCATGTCTCAGATAATTACCAGTGTCCCAGCGTCCATTTTTATTAGTGTCTAAGATGATTTTTAGCGTGTAATCACCAGGAATGACCTTGGCAATGGTCAGAGAGGGTTTGCTGGTAAAATATTGGTAAACGACCTTATTGTCTTTGTCCAATAGCTGTATAATCAGTTGGCCATGCCAGACGTATGAAGGTACATTCTTGAATGTTAATTTCAGGCTGCCATAAGATTTGACGTCAGTTGTCTTAAAATCTATTGTGTAAATAGAATCATTCTTAATGCCAAGTACATTGACAAAGCTGCCAGGCATGGCAAGGAATCTGTATTTGTTATCTGGTTGTAAATCAGCTGCAAGCATAAAGGTCAGAGGTGTATTTTTTACACGGCTAAATACAAATTTTTGTGGCAGATAAATCGTGGTGTTTTTGAGCAGGGGATTTTTGTCCAGCTCTGCATTGATTGTGTCGTAGAGTTTGACTTTTTGTTGTCTGTTATAATCGTAGAATCCCACGACTATTTTGTTCACTTTCATGCGTTTAAATTCCTTTGACTGGAAATCAATCGTCAAGGTATCTCCATTGGTGTAGTGTTTATTCAGATTGCCTTGCAGTTTTGGGTCTGGCGTGTTAATCATAAACACCCCAGCTGGTTTGCGCTCAAATATAAGTACTACCCGCCCGCGGTCAACCCTGGCTATGGTTTTTATTTTGTTTGGTTTGTATTGGTAGATAGACTGAATATTTTTTTCGTAAAAAATGGGGTTGGTCCCTAAATGTGCAAAATCTAAGGTTTTTATCTTGAACTGTACCTTGTCTGCTGGCTTTTTTAGTTTTATTCCTATCACAAATGGATTCACTCTTTTCCATATAATATTATTATTTGGTATCACCTGAAATTGCCGAACAGGCTTGGTAAAGGCAAGCACAAGACTATCCCATGTTATTCTATTTGAGCTTATCAGCTCTTGACGGGATAGAACTATCTTTTTACTCAGACTGTGAAATTCATTGAAGTTATTAAACCTTTTGAGCCAGTAATAGAATTTAAAATATAGCGTGTCCATGTCTTTCAAATTATCTGGTAGATTAATTGTTAGTCGCTTCTGCTCCTGGTCGTACTTGCCAGTTATCTGTTGCTGGTTTATCCATAGCTTATATTTTGTCATCAGTGGAAGGGAGAAATAAATGTTTATCAGTCCAGGTTCTACTCTGACTATTCTGAGCCTTACGTCGCGAGGTTGCATGAGACTTGTGTCTTCGAGCATCAATAGCTGCATGTGCGAAGGATAGAATTTTGTCAGGTAAATATTTGTCTTTAGCACAAGCGAGTCAAAAGCTGTAATTTCACTGCTCTGTGGCTTTATGATGAGTTTTTCATTTTTAGATTCTGGTTGCTCGAAAATCAAGGTATCCTGACGCATGACCTTGCCATTCACCTGTGGTGCATAGTAGTTGGCAATGAATGCTAATGTATCTAAGTTGCTTATTTTCTTGTTCTTGACCCAGATAAATAATGAGTCTGACTTGTTATCATAAGAGAAGATGTAGTCCTGGTTCTTGCCTTGCAAAGGTCTTATGCGATAGTAGTTGTCGTACAAAGGATAATTAAAACGAATCATGCACTCAAATGGATAAACGCGCTTGATGCCTACAATCTGCTGTGGTCGTGCTTGTTCTTCGAACATCCTGAGCACGATGTTATCAGGTGTGTATTTTACAATGTGCTGAATAATTACCGAGTCTTTAGACAGTGTGTCAATAATTTTTCCTGTGGCAGAATCGTGCAGAACTGTTCCTTTTTTCAGGGTAATTTTTTTGTTAATAAGCTTGGCACTGACACAGATAGGCGTGTCCAGGAAAGCTATGTTTTTCTCTATACCGTCGTAGATAAAGTCAGCATTTAGGTCCTCGATAGCCACTATTTTATAGCAGCCTTTCTTAATGCCCAGTATCTGGAAATTACCTTTTTTGTCTGTAACAGTAACATATCTGGGTGTATGCAGGTAAACAGCACTGTCAGGAGCATTTTTTTTGTAAAGCATGACATAAGCCCCTTGTATTGGCTGACCAGTAAAAGCATCAATTACCTGGCCACTGGCTCTGAGTGTGTCTATTTTGTCATAGGTCGAGAAAACCAGTTTAAAATTTTCAAGTGGATTGCCCTCGGTAAAGTCAACAATGGAATTACCAAAGTCAAATGTATATGTAACAGAGTCTCTTAGACTGTCTTTTAGCCTGATAATTAGTTTTTTTCCTCTAATAGCAACAATGGGTTTGGTGGCAAAAGGTGGAGAGACGAAAAATTGTTTGTCAAAATCTTTTAGGTCGAAAAATTCATTAAATTTTATGACTATCTTTTTGTCTTTAAAATTAGTCTGAAAGGGAAGTGGATAGCTTTTGAGAACTCGTGGGGGAATAGTATCTTTGGGTCCGCCCTGTGGCATCATTTCCTTGGCGCAGGATGTGGTCAGCAACTGAAAGAGTATTGCTGTAACAGAAATGTACAAAAAAAATCTTTTTACAAAAGGCTTCATTATTGATTAAGTTTTAATTTAATAACTTTGTCGAAACAAAAAATCTAATCTACAATAGCAATGTTCGAATTTAGTGCAAAAAAAAGAAAAAATTTAATTTCTGACGTATCAGGGAAAAAGTTTGATGTTGTTGTAATTGGTGGAGGAATAACCGGAAGTGGAATCGCCTTGGACGCAGCATCAAGGGGACTGAATGTGTTGGTGCTGGAGAAAAAAGACTTTGCATTCGGCACAAGTAGCCGCTCTACAAAGCTGGTACACGGTGGGCTTAGGTATCTTAAGAATTTGGAATTTGACCTTGTTCACGAAGTAGGCCGTGAGCGTGCCATAGTTCACAATAATGCAATGCACATCGTTATTCCAGCAAAAATGATACTACCAATTATAAAAGGCGGTACTTTGGGCAAACTGCCTACTGCTATGGCATTAACAATGTATGATTGGCTGGCTGGTGTCAAGAAAGACGAGCGCAAAAAAATGCTGACACGTGAGGAGACTATCAAAATAGAACCATTGCTCGAGAGTGATTTGCTCAAGTCCAGTGGACTATATTTTGAGTACAAAACAGACGACTCGCGGCTGACAATAGAAGTCATGAAAAAGGCTATAGAATATGGTGCAAAGGCTATTAACTATGCCAAGGTAACTGATTTTATTTACGAAAATGGCCATGTCGTTGGGGTTAAGGTAACAGACACTATTGACAACCAAGAATTTGAAGTCTTTGGGCATTATATTGTCAATGCCACGGGAATATGGATAGATGAGCTGCGTAAGAAAGATAACTCTTTGTTTGGTAAGCGATTACATATTACCAAAGGCATACATATCGTAGTGCCACATGAGCGTTTCCCAATTAATCATTCAATTTATTTTGATGTAGGTGATGGGCGCATGGTCTTTGCCATTCCACGTTATGACAAGGTCTATATCGGAACTACGGATACTGATTACAAGGGAGATCTGGATAATCCGGATATAACCAGCGAGGATGTAGCATATTTGCTCAGGGCAGTAGAGCACGTGTTCCCGTCTGTACAGTTGACTTTTGATGATGTGCTCTCGGCATGGACTGGTCTGCGTCCTTTGATACATCAGGACGGAAAATCGCCATCCGAGCTTTCGCGAAGAGACGAAATTTTTGTGTCCCAGTCCGGCTTAATATCAATTGCTGGTGGTAAACTCACCGGCTACCGTGTAATGGCTCGTAAAGTAGTGGACCTTATTCGCAAATTATTAATCAAAGAAAAAGGCGTGGACATTGGCAAATGCAAAACACAGAATATTAAGCTCTCTGGCGGAGAATTCCAATTTGACTATGAGCCACACGTGCTAATGGATTACGCTGACTCAAAGTATGATGAAGCAAAGCAGACTGGTATTTCGGTCGAGGAATTCAAAGTGCTGTTTTACAGGTATGGAACTAATATTGACGCAGTAACAGAAAAGGCTTTTGATTTTTACAATCAGACAAAAGACACGGATACAGCCTGGCTCTATGCA
>JALWCU010000264.1 GCA_027015275.1 Bacteroidales bacterium
CCGTTGCAATTGTACCGAATTATTATACTATCGGACGTGTAAACCTTAATGATAAACGTGATTTCATGGCCAGTCCAGATTTGATTCAGTATGCTATAAGGCGCGGCTGGTATGACACCACTTCTGGTAAACCGTTTAATTTCCGTCTCGCATACAGCAATCAAGCGAATCTTTATGCACCATGGAATATCCCGAGGCATTGGTCAGGTGTTAATCAGCTCTCGGAAAAGGAATATAGATTCTTCGGTCCCTTGCCTTTTGCTTTTAAGCCATACAAAAAGCTGGACAAGCATGATTTGATGAAAGTGTTATCTTCACATTACGAAGGTACTGATTTTGAAACGCACAAAGACCTGCATCCCAATCCACATAGCGGTCTTGTCAGCCGTATCTGCAACACAAGCACAAAATTTAGTACAGTAGTGGAATTCTCTGACAATCTAAAAAATACAATCGTGTGGTGGGCGCCGTTCAATCCGTGCATTAATCCATATATACCGATTGCTTTGTCAATAGCCATGCCGCCAAAAGAATATTTTGCCCACCCATGGACAGAAGCAATGAAATATCATTTTGACCGTCAGGGTAACAGATTTGAAGACAATCCAGATCTTGCTTTCTCTGTTTTCCATGCTTATACACAGAAGATTAACGATAATTACTGGAAAGAGATAAAAAAAGCACAGAAATTTAAAAATGCGTTCCAGCAGCAGGCAGAACAAAAGATTTATTCGTCAAAAGACAAAGCCAAGACTTCGGTACAAATCATGCGCGACTATTATTTGCGGGTGAAGAAGATGATGAGAAGATAATTTGACGACGATTAAATTAGACGACGCGGATAGCAATCTGAAAGGTCCTTAAGACCTTTCAGGTTACGAAGCGAAGAAAATTTGACGACGATTAAATTAGACGGGGAAGATTATTATTATTTTTAAGAAAAATATTTTTTGCGAAAATGTATTCTGCAAAATTATATTTTGGTAGAAGCTATCATATTTTTAATCACTCGATTGAAGAAGTGAACCTGTTTAGAAGAGAAAACGATTATTTTTATTTTCTCAAATTATTTGACCGTCATATCAGTCCAGTAGCTTATGTTTTTGCTTACTGCCTGATGCCTAATCACTTTCATTTTCTCGTCAGAATAAAAAATAGAGAAGAAATTTCTAAAAACCTGAAAATCAATAAAGACGAAAGTCAATTTTTAACCAGAAAATTTTCCAATCTTTTTAATTCTTATGCCAAGACATATAACAAGATTTACCGGCGCCGTGGTCGTCTTTTCCTGTATCCGTATAAGAGGCGTCTTATCTCGGATATTGATGATTTTTTCTCTGTAATGGCATACATACACAATAATCCTGTACATCATAATTTTGTAGAAAAAGCTGAAGACTGGAAATGGTCGTCATTTTGTAGCTTTTATTCTGCAAAAACTGCTGAAATTATACGGAAAGAAATCGCCAAGGAATTCAAGTCAAAAGACGATTTCATTGATTTCCACAAGAATTTTCCCATAGAGAAATTTGCTGTAAAAATGGATTTGACTTATTAGGTGCAGCCTGGAAGGTCTTGTCAGAGCCAGCCTGTGATTTTGAAGCCGAAGTTGTGTATAGCTCTGCCGCTGATGAGTCGCAGTTGATAGTTTGCCTGCAAAGTGAATGTTTTGTTAATTCTGTAGTTGATTGTCAGCATGTTATTTAGATTCCAGCCCTGGTGGTATCCTTGTAGCATTATGTAAGTAACTTGTGCATTTGCAGCGCCATGCAGCCTGTTGTAAATGATAGAAGTTATTGTGGCGAGTCGCAGGTTTTTCTGCACGAGCAAAGAGATATTTGCGTTTATTTTTGCGGTTTGTAGGTGCGTGGATGTCTGTTTTTCTGTTAGTTGTGAGTAATTGACAGATAGTTGTGCCTGTAGTTTTAATCCGGCTCTGGTGATGGATAGGTCTGTGCCTGTTGATGAGAGAATGTAATTCTCGGTGGCAAAGAGTTGACTTTGTGAGGCTTGTTGTCTGGTCCACAGAGCCCAGTCCAGAATGTATGCTTTGGCTAAGCTGTAACGAAGCCCAGTTTTTTGAAGGTTTGTTTTTGTGAGTTTCTCACCGCCCAAGAGCAGGTCTTTGTTGATATTTGTGTTGGCTATGTAGGTTGCTGATAGATTTGGTGTTATGCTTATCACAAGGGTATTATTTAACATAAGCTGGTAAAAAACAATGTTTGTGTCATTATAATCGAGCTGTGTCAGGTTCCCAGATTTGTTTTTGATGTAGAGCGAGGCATCCAGTTGGTTGTTTATGTGGTTAAAGATTTTGCATAGCCACGTGTCTCTTTGAAAAGATGGACTGATGGTCAGGCTCAGGGCGTTACGGCTGGAAACTATGGGAATGTACCTTAGGCTGGGCAGTACAATGCGTATATAATTAGCCTGTTCAGGAAATTCTGTGAGCTGGAATTCATTGATTTGCTCTCGTCCGTCTTTGTTAAAATCTATCCAGGCATATTGTCCTTGTCCTGTTGGCACTCGTACAAAGTAAAATTCTGTAATGGGTTGTGTGCCGCTGCCTATTTCTTCGAGTAGGGATATGCTGCCTATCTGCGGCAATTGCCACAAGGCAGTGCTGCGCATTAAAATTGTCTTTTTGTGCGAACTGGTGTCCCTGAGACTTCGCAGGTGTATTGTTGTGCTGCTGGTGAAATTACCTTTTTTCAGCTGCCATTGTGCTGTGATGTTTGTTGCTATTTCCAGTGGTCTTAGCCCTGGCAAGGGAAAAATCCGGTCATAACGTTGTCCGGCAGAAAGTGAAAAATAGTTTTTGCTGCTATCGCCCAGATATGAGAAGAAGTTGTAGTCAACGAAAGCATAGCTACCAGGCATTAGCGTATCTGCATGATGTAAGTTTTGTTCGGCTTCGAGGTTCAGACCAATTAGAGCTTTGCCCAGGTGATGGCTGAGGTTTTGTGTGGTGCGCAGAAAACTGCTTTTTATGTTTTGTTGTTGACTGTAGTTGTAGCTTACCCATGAGTTGATATTCCAGCCCAGTGTGTCATAAATTAGCGTATTATTAACCCGAAAACCTTTGTAGATATGTGGAAAGATAAATCCTTGTGCCAGCGCTA
>JALWCU010000265.1 GCA_027015275.1 Bacteroidales bacterium
TTTGAAAGGAGTTTTGGAAATAGGCTGGGCTTCAGAAAACAATAATATAGCGGTTTTTATAAAAAAGCCAAGTCCAGTGGACTCGGCCTCAGCACCCCCACGGGGACTCGAACCCCGGTACCAAGACTGAGAATCTTGTGTCCTAGGCCACTAGACGATGGGGGCGAATTGACGGTGGCAAAGGTATGTATTTTTACTTTTTTGTGCAAGTCCTTTGTGAAATTTTTATGCATCATTTATTTATTCCTTATTATCAGATATTTGTAAAAGAAAATTTTGTGCTTTTTCTAATATTTCAGCTTTTATTTTTCTCTGACATCTATTGTCGTGTGCTATCAGGGCTGTGCTGACTAGCATTAATGCCAGCCAGATGTAGAATTTCGTCGTTTGCCTAAAATGCAGTCCAGTTATTGCTAGGATGATAGCCTCGAGTGTGAATAGAAGCAAAGCAACTATTGTTAGCAGATAGATGTCATTCCACCAGCGACGCACTTTGACACCGTTCTTTGTCAGCTTTATTATGTATGGGTCGCTCCTTTCGAGCACAATTATTTTGTATTTCCTAATGCTCACATTAACGTAAATTTCTGACATGTAGTCTGCCAATTTTTGCAGTAAATCGTGGCTATTCATTTCACACGTGCTTTATACTCTTTTGCTTTAACTATGAAAAAATCTCGAATGCTATAGCTCAGTGGTGCTTTGTATTGCATACCTTCTGGATGCCACTGAAGTGTAAGAATGAATTGTTTTGTCGTATCTATTGGTTCGCATGCCTCAATAATAGAGTCAGGAGCATAAGCTGCTGCTCGCAGACTTTTGCCAACGTGTTTTACCGCCTGATGGTGATTAGATCTGACCATACCACTGTCAACTTTTACTATGTTGAAAAGGTAAGAATGAGGATTAATATATACCTCATGCATTGTCGCATGTCCATGATTGCGGTGGATGGTATCTCCATGAATATAAGTTGGAATGTCAACAATCAGAGAGCCACCCAAAGCAACGTTTATTATTTGATGTCCACGGCAAATGCCTAGCAGGGGAATTTTGTTATTTATCGCATACTTTATTAACATAAGCTCGAGACTATCACGGTAATTATTAATTTTTCCACAATGTTTTATTTCTTGTGGCTCGTTATATAATGCCGGATTTATGTCTTCGCCACCTGTGATAATAATGCCATCTGCTTCCTTGAGAAGTTTTCGCATTTTATCCTTATCCTGAATTCCATAAACAGAAACTACGTGAATATCCTTGTCCCCAGATTTTAACCAGCGATGAAAAGCCATATTTGGATATTCTTTTGATACGATTATCAATGGACCCTTTTGTGTATTACAGGCCAACAAAAAAGTTCCTAACAGAATAAATAAAACCAAATTAAGTTTCTTCATTGCATTGCATTTTTAGAAATTCTGACTAAATTTATAGAAAATATCTCTAATGCTAAAAAAACTTAGTCGATGTATAAAAGACAGCCACAAATAGGTCAGGAATTTATACTGGAAAAAATTGTCAAACAGGATGATACAGCCACAGCCTATGGGTCTGGTGGCGTGGACGTTTTTGCCACTCCTGCCATGGTCTCATTAATGGAAAATACATGTCTCAAACTGATACAGCCATTTCTTGACAAAGGCTGGACAACAGTAGGTACTGAAATTAGCGTCAAGCATATCAAAGCCACGCCAGTAGGTATGAAAGTCTCATGCAAAGCTCGATTAACCAGTATAGACGGTCCCAAACTTACATTCGAGGTAGAGGCGTTTGATGAACAAGGTAAGATTGGATTTGGAATACATAAAAGACATGTTGTCAATCTGGAAAAATTTTTACAGAATTTATATAAATAATTGATCATGTTTAATAAAATTCTCAACATAGGAACAAGGCTGTCTGATGATCAACTTATGACAAATAAAAGGCATTTTCTGAACGCCGTAGTCTTCTTTACAATGCTTTTTAGCTTTTTCATGACTTTCTTTACAGGCAGTTTTGAATTAATAAAAGGAGTCGAACCTTTGGGCGGCTGTCTTAATCTAACATTTACAATCCTTCTAATCTTTGTGTTTGTTTCGCACAAAATAGCTGGTTACAAATTTGCTGCATGGTTATATCTGTTATTATCAGCAGCTTATATCACCATTTTTGCTATATTGGAATCCCATATTGATACTGAATATTTTCTTTTAGTATTTATGTCCTTGGAATTCATTCTCTTTGATTCTGCTATAGAGCTTACCATAGTAGGTCTTGTCAATTTCGGATTATTTGTTTTTATCAGATTTTTTCAGAACAATGTAATCATAAATTCATCAACATTACCACAGACTCCAGTTAATCCCAATCAAATACTCATCTTTACTTCCATTGCCATTGTTATATTGTTTATTAAATCAAAGCTTTCTGAAATAGAACAAAAAAACAGTGAACAAAACATAACTATCGAAAAGAACATCAAAGAACTTGAGCTGCAAAAGCAGATGTTTGCCACTCTGTATAACAAATTTATAGACAGCATATCTTATGCTCAAAGATTACAATTTTCATTTTTTCCTGATAAAAAATGCTTAACTGAGAAACTCAAACAATACGGACTGATATTTTTACCCAAAGAAGGTTTAAGCGGCAATTTTTATATGCTCAACAGCTGGGGCTATGACGACATTATCATAGTAGGGGACACAACGATTAACGGAATATCAGGTTCTTTGCTTTCTATAATTTTTATGTCTTTCATACGTGAACTAGCTGAGAGAGCTTATGATCAGGGATGGCACCTGACTGATATTTTGAATAATTTGAGGAACAAAATCAGGGCTAACCTCAAATATTACTCTCAACACGGACAAGAAGGCATAAACATTGCATTGCTTCATTTATCAGAGAATAGGACAAAATTCACATTTGCCGGTGCTAATATTGAAATGTATCTAATCCGTAGCGGAGTGATGTATATTTTCAAGGGAGTCAGAGCAGCAGTAGCATCATATTTACGCGAAATAGAATTCGAACAAGAAGAATTCGAGCTGCAGCAAGGTGACAGAATAATAATGTTTACCGATGGTTTTATTGATCAAATAGGCGCTCAAGGAAGACGCCTATCACCA
>JALWCU010000266.1 GCA_027015275.1 Bacteroidales bacterium
GTTAAATACAAGAATAAATATTTAGTTGACGTAAAATTTAGTTACTTTAATAAAAAAATCTAAGTTACACTTTTATTTTTGTGGGAAAAAAATTAATATTTGTAAGAATAAAAATCAAAAATTAAACAACTATGAAAAAAGTAAAATTAGTTTTGGCAGCAGTAATTGCAGTTGCAGGCCTTTTATTTACAGCATGTAATCCAACACCTCAGGGTAAGGTAACTTTAGTAATCAATCCTGCCGATACAATAGTTACAGTCGAGCCTGGCCAGACATTAACCTGGCATGTGACAATCAGTCCTGACGCAGTAGCAAAGAGCACAGTTGGACAGCTCAGTGTTACAGAGCTCCGTAATGGTACATCTACGGTTCTCGAGACAAATGTTTACAATTCAGAGACAGCTGTAGAAGATGATATTTCTTATACTGTACCTAAAGACGTCCAAAATGGCGAACAGATTCAGATTGTTTTCACAGCTACAGACGGTCTGAGCAATAACCAGACAACTTATACTGTTACTTTAGCAGTTAATGCAATTATTTATGCTGAGGTAGATAATGTTACCTTTACTTACAATTCTACAAATTTGACAAACGAGATGATGGCTGTTTTGACCAAGGACGGCGTTTCTATGGCTGATGGAAATTCCACTTCTGGACAGATTGCTTTTGTTTATAATGGTTCAGATAATATTAGGAACACGGTTGCTTCCCCTAATGCAGATGAAATCAAACAGCTTTATTCAGCCAATGGTATTACTTACACGACTGATGATAAGCAAGTTACTTTCTTCAACCGTGTTACAGATGCTACATGGGACAATGTAGATGCTAATTACATAAATAATTTGTCATTGGATGAAAATAGCTCGGATAATGTTGGCAATACAGCAAGTTTGGGTTATGGTGTATCTATAATTAAAGTTGGTGATCTGGTAGCATTTAACAATCCGAAGACAGGTGTTAAAGGCGTTATGAAGATTACTAATGTTCAGTATGCTAAGGATGGCATCAAGATTACTGCAACCATGACAGCTGATATTAAGTATCTGGTTTATCCAAATACGTCAGCTAAGTAAAATGCGGGTTTTATAACATTTCAGGAGCCGCTCCACGTGGGGCGGCTCTTTTTTTATTGTTGTTTGTTATATTTATGGCAGAAGGCAAAATTAGTTAGTTATTTTATTTTGGTTTTTTTAGCAATTTCTTATATTTGTATAAAAGCCAACTCGATAGGTTATGAATCCTTTACAAATTAATAATAAAGATTGGCGTTTGGGAATTTTCCGTGACATCAAGCCAGTGTTTCGTCAGTATTTAGGTCAATATACACACAAGAAGCTTTCAGAAGATTGGCATTTTCGTGCTTTAGCTTTCGTGCGTGAGGAGATGACTTATGTCTTTGGATTTAATATTGGTTTTTTCCGCAAGCAAAAGGACCCCAAGCTTTCTTATACACATGTTGGCATGAATGTTTTGGTTCGTACTAATGGGGAGAACCCGAGTTTGAGAGCAAAATACAGGGCTTTTTTTGAAGAGAATCTCAAGGATTGGATTAATATGCCCAAAAATATTTATACTTCCTTCCGCGGTGGAGTGGGAATAGAGCTTCCCAGAATGGTTAATATAACTGATTTTACAGAGGAGAAGCAGATTACAGATTTTTTGGTTGAGTCCATAAGGTTGCTTAGCAAGAGTGTATATCCCAAGATTGCCCATAACCCTGACAAGATTTTTTCTTTGGTGGTCAGAGGAGCACCTTTGTGGAACGAGTCTATTATTGAGATAGCCAGAGAAATGAGAAACAGGTAAAACGAGGGGCTAATGACTTTTCTCAATCCCGGTTTTTTGTGGTTTCTATTTTTAGGATTAATACCCGTTATAATACATTTACTAAATCTTAGGCCGTTCAAGACGGTAATTTTTTCCAACCTGCGATTTATCAGGAAGATAGAATCACAGAGCCGCACACGTAGAAAATTGAAGGAATATATAATTCTGTTACTCAGAGTATTGGCAATTGTTGCGTTGGTATTAGCTTTTGCACGTCCTGTCAAGAAGATTGATGTTTCCAGTCTGCCTTGTCAGAATAATGTTGTGATTTATGTGGACAATTCATTTAGCATGAGTGTCAGAGGTACGGCAGGAATAAATCTGGAAATGGCAAAGAAAAAGGCTTATGAGATAGTTCAAGCTTATGGACCTAATGCACGGTTTATTATACTTACAAATGATTTGTCCCCGTCCCAGTTTCAATCTTATCAGGCAGATAGAGCCCGTAACATAATAGCCACCATCCAGGTTACCAGTCAGATTCGAAGGCTTTCACAGATAATTATCAAGATTGAGAACATTTTGTCTGAGTCAGGTAAGTGCAGGCATTTTGTTTATTTTATTAGTGATTTTCAGAAGGCAACAACAGACCTTGATAGAATAAATTTCCCGTCAACGTGGGAAGTGTATTTCGTTCCATTACAGTCGTTTAGCAAGGATAATGTGGCTATAGATAGTGTGTTCTTTGTGCGTCCTTATCATTCTTTGGGTGGCAAAGATAGTTTGGTAGTAGCAGTTAAGAATTATGGAAGCGAAAAAATAGATAATACCAGGCTGGAGCTATGGATAAATGATTCTTTGCGAGGTTTTCAGAATATATCTTTGCCTGCTCATTCTACCCAGGCAGCCGGTTTTACATTTGTGGATGAGAAAAAAGGATGGAATAGTGCTTATGTCAAGATAGACGATCATTTGCTACGCTTCGACAATAAGCTGTATTTTAGTTTCTATGTGAAAGATTTATACAGGGTTTTGCTTATTGGACAGGATATTAACAAGAATTTAAGGGATTTGTATTCATATAAAATTTTTACAAGTAAAATTTCGAGTCCATATAGTGTTGGACCTGAGGAGATAAAGAATTACGATGTCGTGGTGGTTGATAGGTTGAAAGAGCTTAGCTCGGGAATGATAAATTATTTAAAACAGTTTGTCCAGTCAGGTGGTGCATTGGTTATTTTGCCTGATGTTAATGATTTTAGCTCTATGAATATGCTACTCACCAGTTTGGGGCTGAGTCCATATCAAGGTGTGGATACGGCACAGACCAGGGTGTGG
>JALWCU010000267.1 GCA_027015275.1 Bacteroidales bacterium
TGGGTATTATATTCCCAATGTTGACATAAAGTCTTTCACTGTTTATACTAATAATGTGCCTTGTGGAGCAATGCGCGGATTTGGTGCTAACCAGGCTACCTTTGCTCTGGAAGTAGCTGTGGACGAACTGTGTGAAAAAGCTGGTTTTGACCGTTGGCAATTTCGCTATGACAATGCTCTCGACGACGGCTTGCAGACAGGTACGGGACAGAGAGTCTATGGCGTTGGGCTCAAACAATGTTTATTGGCACTGAAAGACAAATTTTATGAGTCAAAATATGCTGGATTGGCAATGGGCATTAAGAACGTGGGCATTGGCAATGGTATGATAGACGAATCAAAAACTAAGGTGGAAATTGTCTCAGAGAACAGGATTTTAATAAAACACGGCTGGACAGAGATGGGTCAAGGTGTGAATACAGTGGCAATACAAATGCTATGTGAGACCACAGGACTTGCGCCTGAAATAATGGACGTGGTCATTGACACAGAAGCAGAAATACCAACTGGCATGACTACAGCTTCACGTGCCACAGCCTTACTGGGAAATGCGGTTAAAGATGCCGGGCTTAAACTAAAGGCAGATTTGGAACAGCACACTTTAAAAGAACTTGTTGGCAGAACATATTTTGGTCAATACGTGTGCGACTGGACAGAAGCGCCAGGCGAAGGCAAAGAAGAGCCTATTATTCACTTAGCTTATGGTTATGCAGCGCAGCTGTGCGTACTTGACGACAGCGGCACTATAAAGAAAATTTACGCAGCCCATGACGTTGGACGAATAGTTAATCCTTTGATGGTCGAAGGTCAAATAGAAGGTGCTGTAGCAATGGGTACAGGATATGCCCTTACCGAAGACCTGCCAATGAAGGACGGTTACCTAGTGTCAGATAAAATGAAAGACCTCGGGCTGCTCAGAATAGACCAGGTGCCTGATATTGAGGTAATTCCAGTGGAAGTGCCAGACAGAAATGGTCCTTATGGTGCAAAAGGTATTGGCGAAATAGGCCTTGTACCCACAGCCCCTGCAATAGCAAATGCCTTATACCAGTTCGACGGTATAAGGCGCTACCGTTTGCCTATACTAAAATATTATCCGCAGAAAAAGTAAGTGTGGCTGATAAATTTATGTTGTTGATGATAAGAAATGCTGACCACGAAGGTCAGCATTTCTTATGAACATTATCATCCGCTTGTATCAGTAAGGTGCTATTTTTTTTTATCTAATACTTTTTTTAGAAACACTTCTATTTCTTCTTCTCTACCTTTGGCGATTATAGTAGGGCTCTGGATGAGTATATCATACATCCTGAATACATCTTTTTTTGTCTTGCCGTCGTCTTTGCGGATAATAAGTTTTATGTTTTTGATAGGTGGCAGTCCAGAGGTGAGCATGCCAATTTTAATTTTTCTTTCGTTGAAAGCATCCATAGCCATTTGGGCTTGATCATAGTTTTTGTCAGGGTCTATTGCCCATGAACGGGGCTTCCAGATTTTAATGATGTCACCTCTGGAGTTAACTAATACAGGTATTTTCCAAATTTTACGTATAGCCATATTTATTGTTTAGGTGTTAGGGGCAGGCGCAAATGTGTGTTATTGCGCCTGCCGGGAAAAACATTTTACTTGTAGGAAATGATAAACTTAATGGTCTTTTGGCTCTTATTGCCCAGTTTATCAACGGCTTCGACTGTAACAGTGTAAGTACCTGGTTTGCTGATAAGTCCACGATGTGCAATGTCTTTAGCGCTTATATAACGGATTTTCGGCCCTTTGTTAACGGAGAAATAGATAGATTCTGTACCGGAATATTTGTCAGTAGCTCCAATGTACATTTTTGTGTAAGTCGGATATACATTAAGTTTTTCGCCATTAACAGTTTTTGTGTTAACAGGTTCGATACTGAAGTTGATGTAAATCTTTGGTGGATAGTTATCAACTAGGCAGGAGCTCTTTTTGGTTGTTTCGACATTGTTAACCTTGTCGATAGAGCGGAATTTGATTGTATGATAGCCTTCTGTAGGAATAGTGAATTCACCAGTATATTCCTTGAAGTCGCCATTGTCTATAGCATATTCGATTTTTTGTAAACCAGACTGGTAATCATGAGCGAAGAGCTGAATTTTTGTTTTGCTCGTGATAAAGAGAGTATCACGGTTGAAGAATTGCGGGTATTTATAATTTATGCCAGTTGTTGGATTTGTGTTGTCCATATAGACCACTTTGTTTTTGGTCAGGCTCTTATTATTGAGCTTGTCTGTAGCATTGTAATAAAATGTTTCCAGTCCAGTCTTGGAAGGCATGGAGAATGGCTCGCTGTAAAGCTGGTTAGGTTTAGTATTAATGCCGTATCTGATTTCTTTTACGCCGTTTTTATCTTGTGCAGTCAACTTAATCTTTGTACGAGAAGAAATATAGTCATATTTTCCTTTGTAGTGGTCGCCGACTATATCGTAGGAAACTGTAGGTGCTACGTTGTCAAATTCAAATGTATATTTTGAAGCACCCTTGCCGTTTTGACCGTTTTGTCCTTGTCCACGGTTTGTGTTTTTTACGTTATCTACAGACCAAAATTCAAAAGTATGGTTACCTGTAGTAAGGGCAGTGATAGGAATTGGCTTGTAATAAATCTGTGCTGGCTTGTTATCAATAGAATAGTAAATGTGATTTACGCCTGAGAGATTGTCCTGACTTGTGAGAACGATTTTAGCACGTGGAGAGTAAACAGTACCGATTTTGTCGCCAGTGATATTTTGAGCGATTGTCGGAGGAGTCAGGTCAACAGTGAAAGTCTTTGTAATGGGCTGGCTGTAATTGCCTACGTTGTCTGTAGCATAATACTTGAGCGTGTACTGGCCTTCTTTGTCAAAATTAATCTCACCAGTATATACTTTGTAAGCATCGCCATTGATAGAGTAATAAATTTTGTTTACGCCAGATACTTCATCTTTTGAGAGCCCTTTGCTTGGATAAGCGTCTGTAGCAGTGAGCTTAACTTTTAGTCCCTTGCCGTAAAATATTTTTCCAGCTTTGATGTATTTTGGTGCACCGTAAAATGTGGAAGAAACTACAGGTGGCAGACCGTCTGCATAAACTGGAAATACAATGTCATGCTGTGGAAGGACGTATTTACCTGTGGAATCTATTTCCCATGGACTGCGAATACTGTTAAAACCTTCTGTATCAAAATGCATTGGGTTTGTCCATTTGCAGGTTTCACTTTTCAGTAAGTGCTTAGGAGAGTTTTGATCTGGAGAGAAAGAGAGCCAGAGATAGATTCCCAGGTTTTTGTTAACAAAGAAACGGCCTTTGTCATTAACGTACCAGCCTTTCTTGGGTACAATAACTTGCTGTGCGAATACACTTGAAACAATGAAGACAAATGAGAATAAAAATAGAGCTCTTTTCATAGCGTGAATTTTTTAAGGTTAGTTAGCTTATTATTTATCTCATTTACGAGATTTATCTAAACTTGGTTTTAGTTGTTCTATATTCTTAAGATTTTTTTAATTTGTTCCCAAAATAAATTAAGGTTTATGTGTTTGTATCTATTTGATATTGAGTTGGTTGGTATTTGTAAGATGGGGAAAAATTTTTTAATATTGTTTACTTTTATGCTTTTGTCGATTTCTCTCATGGCCCAGGATTCGCCAGGAATATATAAGGATGAATTTTATGTTCCACACAGGAGAAGATTTAATTATGCATGGAAGGCAGTTTTGTTGGGGGACAAATTTTATAATGAGAGGACTCGAGGAGGTTATATGTATGCTCTTGAGAATTATAAAATTGCTTATGGATATAATCCTGATAATGCTGCTTTGAATTACAAGCTTGGTGTGTGTTATCTGAAGACTGTATATAAGGACAGCTCTTTGATATATCTCAAGAAAGCGTATAAATTAAATCGTCATATTGTTCGAGATTTTTATTGGGAGCTTGGTCAGGCTTATCAGTACAGTTACAAATTTGATTCTGCAATAGAGTATTTCAAAAAGTACAAAGCATCCTTGTCAGCGCCCATGTTAATAACTCATGGCAAGGAGATAGAGCGCAGGATCTTTGAGTGTAATAATGGCAAGGAGCTTATGAAACATCCTATAAATGTGAAGATTGAGAATGTAAGTGCAGTGAATACCATTTATCCGGAATATGCGCCTATTATAACAGCAGATGAATCAGAACTTTATTTTACTGCAAGGCGTCCAGATTGTGTCGGCGGCGGGGTGGATTATAGTGATGGTCAGTATTATGAGGATATTTTTGTGGTGTACAGGGAAAATGGCCATTGGTCTAAGGTTTATAATGTGGGTCCGCCGATTAATACAAAATATCATGATGCTACGGTATCGCTTTCGCCAGATGGCAGACGTATGATAATTTTCAGAGATGGTGATTTGTATGTATCCAAGCGTGAAGGTGATCGTTGGGGGTATCCAGAGCCATTGCCAGATATTATTAATACTGATTCTTCTGAGAGCCATGCTTGTTTTAGCTATGATGGCAAGACTCTTTATTTTGTGCGTGGTAAAGAGCCGGGTTCGCCTACAAGCAATGGAGATATTTATGTTACACATCTGGTAAACGGACATTGGACAAAGCCGAAGAAGTTGCCAGACAATGTCAATACACCTTATGATGAAGATGGTGTGTTTATGATGCCAGACGGCAGGACTTTATATTTTAGCTCTTGTGGACACAATACAATGGGCGGATATGATATTTTTGTTACGCATCGTAGGGATGATGGCTCTTGGACTGATCCTGTAAATCTTGGTTATCCTGTCAATACGCCAGATGATGATATTTATATAACTCTCTCTGCAAGTGGTATTTATGGGTATTATTCTTCTGTAAGGAAGGACTCGCGTGGTTATACGGATATTTACCGAATAACTTTTTTGGATAGAATTCCTTTGTTTTTGAGTAGTGAGAATAATTTAATAGCAGGCTTGTCCAGGCCATCAGAGGAAGTTTTCGAAGCTGGTTCTTTCTCGCCCATAGCATTGCTTGTGGGCTATGTTAAGGACAAGAAAAATGGAAGACCTTTGCACGCAAAGATAGAAGTATATGATCTTGATAATGACTCGCTTATTCTACAGACCGAAAGTAATGAAAAGACAGGGAAATACATTGTAACCTTGCCAGCTGGTCATAATTACGGATTGATGATAAAGAAACAAGGCTATTTGTTTTATTCACAGAATTTTAACTTGCCTAAGGATGCTGCTTACAAGAAGGTGGAAAAAATTGTTGAGCTGCCAGATGTGAAAGAAGGTGCGAGCATGGTTTTGTCGAATATCTTTTTTGATTTCAATAGTGCTAACCTTCAGCAAGAGTCTTACGCAGAGCTAAATCAGATTGTAAGTTTTCTCAAGGAAAATCCAGAAGTCAAGATTGAAATAAGCGGACACACTGACAACATTGGTTCACAGGAATATAATCAGAAATTATCCGAGCAAAGGGCAAAGGCTGTGGTAGATTATCTTATTGACCATGGCATTTCACCGGATAGACTAAAGTATAGAGGAGCAGGATTTAGTGAGCCTATAGCGTCTAATGATACGCCCGAAGGTCGCGAGAAAAATCGTCGTGTGGAGTTCAAGGTTATTTCATATTGATTTTTTCCACAGCCGGCCTTGCCATGTGTGGCGCTCGGCAAGCCGTTGCTCAATTTTGTGTGTTATTTCAAAATTTTTCAGCCCGTTCCAATGTGGCGCTATTATCATGTCTTTGGGTGATTCGTTGGTGAACCTGTCTATATAAATCCTGGGGCTGAGCCGCTCGAGAAAATCCACCATGAGCTCGACGTATTGGTCTATGTCCCAGAGTTTGTAGTCTTCGCTATGTTGCTCGAAGTCTTTGGCCATGCGTGTACCACGAAGTATTTGTAGTTGATGCAGCTTGAGAATGTTAATCGGAAGCAGGGAAATTTTTTCTGCGTGGCTGAGAATATCTTGGCGGCTTTCGCCAGGTAGCCCAATAATGAGATGTGCGCTTTGTAATATACCACGTCGGGCTGTCTCGGTGATAGCCCATATTGCTTGCTCGAATGTATGAGCACGGTTGACACGGTCGAGAGTCTTGTTTATTGTGGATTCTACGCCATATTCTATCATTACAAATGTTCTTTTGCTCAACTCTGCGAGATAATCGAGTTTCTGCTCGTCAACGCAATCTGGTCTGGTGGAAATATCAATGCCAATGACGTCAGGGTGTGATAGTGCTTCTTGGTATTTTTGCTTCAGCACTGGTAAGGGCGCGTAAGTATTGGTATATGCCTGAAAATAAGCAATGTATTTCCATGATTTATATTTTTTCGCAAAGAAATCAATACCTTCATCAAGTTGTGAGGAAATACTCTTTTGTCGTGAGACATAGTATGGTGTAAAAGAGCTGTTTATGCAATAGGTGCATCCGCCTGTGGAGAGTGTGCCGTCGCGATTTGGACAAGTAAAGCCAGCATCTATTGAGATTTTCTGGACGCGCTGGCCAAACAGTTTTTTGTATAATTCACGTGCTGGTCTGTATCTGACTGCTTTCATTAATGTTTGATTATCAAGTTAATTGGTGTTGGGGCTAATTGCATTTTGCATTATTTGAATTTTACTACTGTAACGCCAGGTCCGCCGAGTCTGGGGGCTGCATCGCCATAAGATTCTATGTAATCGAGTTTCTGAAGGTAGGAACGGATAAATTTTCGCAATATGCCGTCGCCAGTGCCATGCAAGATTCTTATTTCGTGCGTACCTGCCACCAGGGCAGCGTCGATGAATTTCATTACTTTTTGCAGGGCTTGTTCGGAGCGCATTCCACGCACGTCAAGGGCTGTTATAAATTGTCCAGGTTTGTCCATATTGATTTTGACGCCGCCTTTTTTCTCGAGGCGTTTTAGCTCTTGTGCCTGCTGACTGGTGAGTTTTATCAGGTCATCCAGTGGTACGAAAGTTTTCAGATTTCCCATTAGCACAAGGGCTCGTTTGTCTTTTATTGATTGGACTTGACCTTTTATTCCACTTTTACGGTGCTGGACATAATCGCCGACTTCTATCTTGCCAGTGTTTTTTTTCTCAGGTAGTTTTTTCTGCTTGCGTAAGTTCTCTTCGAGTTTGTGTGTGATTTGTTTTTCCAACTGCTGGCGGTGTTTATTGAGCTTTTGTTTTTGCTGTTCAAAATTTTTGCGAATCTCTCTTGTGGTTTCTTTTTTTGCCTGTTGCTCACGTATTTGTCTTATAGTGTTTTCTATCAAGCTGTTAGCCTGTGAGAGAATCTGGTCTGCTTCTTGGTTTGCTTCTGAAATGATGCGCTTTTTCTCACGCATTAATTTTTCATATTCGCGCCTATAGGCTGCTACCTTATCCGTGAGTTGGGCAACGAGTTTTTCGTATTTTTTTCTTTGTTGTGTGGTACGTTGTCGTTCCCGTTCAATTTCCAGAAGTATGCGGTCAAAGTCCACTTGTGATGAGCCAATTTTTTCTTTTGCTCGCGAGATAATATCCTGTGGCAGTCCTATTGAAGAAGCTATTTCGAGGGCGAAGGAGCTGCCTGGACGGCCTGTTTCTAATTTGTAAAGTGGTTTTAGCTGTTGACTATCGAAGAGCATAGCAGCATTGACAATACCCTGGTTGGAAGCAGCAAAGTGTTTTAGATTGGAGTAATGTGTAGTAATAACGGCTTTGAGTTTTTTGTTAAGCATTGTTTCCAGAGCAGCTTCGGCCAATGCGCCGCCAAAAGCCGGGTCTGTTCCAGCACCGAACTCATCAATTAGAACCAGGGATTTTTCTGAGGCTTTGTTGACAATATTTTTTATGTTAAGCAAGTGTGAGCTATATGTCGAAAGGTCGTTTTCTATAGATTGGTCATCGCCAATATCGACGAATATTTGGTCAAAAATTCCAATTGTTGAAGAGAAACGGACAGGCGGAAGGAAGCCACATTGCGTCATATATTGCACGAGACCTACTGTTTTGAGAGCCACGGATTTGCCCCCAGCGTTTGGACCCGAGATAAGGACAATTCTCTGCTCATCGTCAATCTTGATGTTAAGAGGCACGACTTTGCGTCCCGACTGTTTGTATGATAGCAGGAGCAAGGGATGTCGGGCTTGCTGCAAGTCTATCATGGGCTGCTCTGTTATCTGTGGTTTTTGGGCATCCAGCTCTATAGCAAGCAATGCTTTGGCACGGACGAAATCCAGCTCTGATAGAATTTCGTAATTTTGCAAAAGTTCTGGTATATAAGGTCTTATATCGTCAGCCAGTTGGGTAAGAATGCGGATAATCTCACGTTTCTCGGCAAATTCCAGCTCTGTGATTTGATTATGCAGTTCAACGGCTTTGATAGGTTCGATAAAAACTGTTTTGCCAGTGGCAGACTGGTCTTGCACAATGCCAGGCACACGATTTTTCTTGGCTGCCGGAACTGGTATCAAGTATTTATTACCACGGACAACAATATTCATGTCAGGTTCTACCAGTCCTTGTGCACGTGCTTGTCTGAGAGCATGTTGTACAACGCTGCTAACCTGGCTTTGCATATCCGACAGCTGGCGGCGTATAGTCATTAGCTCGCGGCTGGCATTGTCGAGTATTTCGCCTTTTTTGTTTAATACTTGAAAGATACGTTCTATTATAAAAGGGAAAAATTTTATTTTGTTAGTTATTTGCCTGAGAGAATGGAATTTATCCAATAGGTCGCGGCGCGAGAAAAATTGTTTTATTTCTCTGATGGTCTGTAGGGACTGGGCTAATCTTATTAGTTCTATCTCAGTGAGATAGAGCCCATTTGACTGGATTTTTTCCAGAGCTGGACGCAGGTCATAGTAATAATCAAGAGGGAAATTGTGATTGTGCAGAATGTCGATGAAGTCTGAGATAGCCGACAGCTGGACATTGATTTTGTCAGGGTCAGTGCTAAAGGATATTTCTTTTACCTTAGTGCGGCCAATGTCAGACAGGTATTTGTCCAGATATTCAAGTAGTTTGTCGAAGCCTAATTTTTTGTGAATGTCCATGTTTTGATTAAGTGATTTTCTTGTATGCAAAGTTAGGTATTTTATTGCATATTGTTTTGGACTGAACGGGTTTGTTTGGTCTTACGGATTTATGGCAGTTGAGAGAATAAAGTTTTTTTACGATAATTGTGTATAAGTGTATATTTTATTAAATTCATTCGCAAAACAAATGTCCTGAAAAAGTGAATGTATATAGCCTACCTGATATTATAGCAGTGCTTTTTAATTTTTCGTTTATAATTAAAGCATTGTATAGCAGCCGTTGGCGAGGTATTAAGCTATGGCTTATTTTTATAATTTCACTGTTTACATTGTGGAGCTTTTCGAATTTGGCGCTTTTGAATATGAGTAATGAGAGCCAGGCTTTGTTTTTTGCACAGATTAATATCAGGATTTTGTTTTTGTTGCCGGCGTCAATTTTAGCTCTGAGTGTATCTCATTTGCCGTATAAAAAGAGCGTTAGGGATATTCTGATTTCATTGGTTTTTTTTGTTCCAATATTATTGATGGCTGCCACCTTCCCGAGCTTTAATCTCAAGCTTATACAGTTTTCGGAGTATCATCAGTATTATTTTAAAATCACAGGCAGACTGACACCCACATTTTATGGACTTATAGTGTTGTCTGTTTTGTATATAGTATTGGCTATTTTACTGATTTACAAGGTGTACAAAAAGAGTATAACGCGTAAATACAGGCTATTTTTGTTGGTGCTTATCTATGGACTTGTGTTTCTGTTTTTCTTGTTCTTGACTGTTAATATCCCGATAATTAATAGTTATTATGCGTTTTATTTTTTCAAGGCTCTGTTCATAA
>JALWCU010000268.1 GCA_027015275.1 Bacteroidales bacterium
TAAAGTTGATTTATCAATTTACGGAATTACAGGTGATCATGAAATCATCTATAATCCTTCTTATGATGATCTGTTTAATTATGAACTCGATCCCAACAACGAAGGCTGGGAGCGTGGAGTTTTAACTGACCTGGGAGCTGTATCAGTGGATACCGGTATTTTTACAGGCCGCTCACCCAAGGATAAATTTATAGTAGAGGAAGAAACATCTAAGCATAACATTTGGTGGCGTAATGAACAGCGCAAAAGTTCAGACAACAAGCCTATTAGCGAAGCTGTATGGAAAGATTTATGGCAAAATAGCGTTGCAGCCCTGGACGCTACAGAACGAATCTTTGTAATGGATGCCTATGCCGGCGCAAACGAAGATACTCGTCTAAAAATCAGAATAGTAACACAAATAGCATGGGCAGCACACTTTGTAAAAAACATGTTAATCCGGCCAACAGAGGAAGAGCTCAAAGACTTTGAACCAGATTTTGTCATGCTGCACACGCCAAAGACCACTGACCCCAATTGGAAGCAGCATGGTCTAAACAGTGAAGTTTATGTAGCTTTTAATCTTAAAGAAGGGCGTGCAGCTGTAGGCGGTACATGGTACGGAGGAGAGATCAAAAAAGGCTTTTTCTCAATAATGAATTATTACCTGCCTTTGAAGGGTATAGCGGCTATGCACTGCTCGGCTAATATGGGCGACAACGGCGATACGGCTATTTTCTTCGGTCTCTCTGGTACGGGCAAAACAACCCTATCGGCTGACCCCAAACGCCGTCTCATTGGCGACGACGAGCATGGCTGGGACAATGACGGTGTATTCAACTTCGAAGGCGGCTGTTATGCAAAAGTCATTAACCTTGACCCAGAAAAAGAGCCAATTATTTACAATGCTATCAAACGGGATGCCCTTCTCGAGAACGTTGTTGTGGATGCTGTACGTGGTAATAAAGTATGGTTTGAATGCGACGTAAAGACACAGAACACACGTGTCTCTTACCCAATCTACCATGTGGAAAATGCTATAATACCGTCCAAAGGTGGACATCCGAAAAACGTTATTTTTCTCACAGCCGATGCTTTTGGCGTATTGCCACCAGTATCTAAGCTTACAATGGACCAGACTAAATATTACTTTCTCAATGGCTACACAGCAAAAGTCGCTGGAACAGAGCGTGGTATAAAAGAACCAGTGCCCACATTTTCCGCTGGCTTCGGAGCTGCATTCCTGTTACTTCATCCTACGGTCTATGCAGAAGTGCTTGTTAAGAAAATGCAAGAGCATGGTTCGCAAGCATGGCTAGTGAATACAGGCTGGACAGGTGGACCTTATGGCATCGGACAAAGAATGGATCTGCCAGCAACGCGGCGTATTATTGATGCTATTCTCGATGGCTCGCTTCTAGAAGCTGATTATGAACTATTTCCAGTATTTAATCTGTGGATACCAAAGGCTGTTCCTGGCGTTGACAGTTCTATACTTAATCCACGTAACACATGGGCAGATAAAGAAGCCTATGACCGCACACGCTTGCAGCTTGCTGAGCAATTTATAGAAAACTTCAAGCAATTCATGGACAACGAAGAAGGCAAACGCCTGGCTGACGTTGGACCGAAGATTGATTGATATTTACTCTCGATTTATTACATTTGCAGAGCCCTGTCAGTAATTATAACTGGCAGGGCTTAGTTACATTGAAAGGAAATAAAAGTGCAAGAAAGATTTGCTTTAATATCAAGTTGGAGTAAGCTATTACACAAGCCCAGCGTTAATATTCTATTGAAAATTTTTTCTTTATTATTACTACCTGCCATAACGCTGTGCATTTTATACTGTAATGTAAACCCGAAGTATTTTAATTTCCTTGTAGTTAGTAGCGGATTACTTGTATTACCAATCGTTTATAATGATCTGAAGGAAAAACGGTTTCTGGCTTTCTGGGCGTTCTTTTATGCTATGCTATTTTTTATGTATAATTTGAACTATGGCTTTGATATGACCGACGAGCCATATAATCTGGCTTTAAGTTATTTCCTACCTAAGAGCTATTTTGATGTTGCTGTCAATCCATTTAGCTATAAGTTAATGAATCTGTTATTAGTAATTTTCCCCAAGCCTTCCTTTTTGTGGGAAAGATTTGTGGCAGCATTATTTATGGCTCTTATTATTTATTTTGCCGTCAAAAGCATACTGCTATTTAAAAAGGCTGACGAAATTGACCTGGTTATTTTTTTCTTTGTTTTTATGTCTGCTGTGGGATATAGCTTCCTTTATCTGAGATTTAGCAGACCTTATGATGTTGTGCCAGTCTTGATTTTCGCAACACTGATTTATGTAGGATTAGCATATATTCAAAAAAGCAATGATAATCTATACTCTCTGTTATTTGGTGCTGTATTGGTCTTGAGTGTTTATACCAGAATTTCGGCATTTGTTTTTGACTTTTTACTACTGCTAATTTTTCTATTGGCCAAATATAAACTTAGCTACCTGAAATTTAGTCACCTGCTCTATCTTTCTATAGGGATTTTCGCTGGATTGGCAGGAATTTATTTTCTAAAAATAGACTTAACACTACCCGTTATTAAGTACAAGAACTTTGTTTATAATTTTTGCATGCCTATCACGTGGAGTCATGGCTACAGTTACTTGTTCAATCTCTACAAAACTGAATTTATAGAAATATTAAAATTCTTTGCTCTCTCTTTTTTAGCTTTGCTCGCATTATACTTATTAACCAATAAATTAAGATATTACCGCCATTTCGAAGCTCTTGTGCGTATAGTTACAGTATTGGCTGCCCTGATAAGTTTTACTTACTTTAAATATCACGGTTTGTCCAAACTCTGGTTTTATAGCTGGTTTTATCTTGGTCTGGCATTATTCGGAGCTATTTATTTCATGCTCTCACTATTTAACAAGAAACTTGATTGGCTTAACCTGAGCGTACTGGCTCTGATATTAATATTATCTTTTGCAGGGTCAGATGTTGGATTTAGAAAAATTGCATTTAATGGAGCTTTGGCATTTGCACTGATTTTTGGCTTGTTGATGTGGGACGTAAAAAAACTGGATCCTTTTATTACGGTTACTGCCCTGGTTCTCA
>JALWCU010000269.1 GCA_027015275.1 Bacteroidales bacterium
ACAGATGCTTAAATCCTTGAAAAAGCTGCACAACAAGACAGATATTGATACGAAAAAAAGAGCCATTCGTGCCATTGAAATAGAAATGTATTACCGCAACAACCCATTGAGCCGTACAGATTATCCGCATATTTATCCGCTTGTTCTTGGCGTTATGTATGACCGACAGACAGAGCGCAAACGAATTACAGAGCGACTACACAAGCGCCTCGAGCAAGGTATGGTAGAAGAAGTAAAGCGGCTTTTGGACAGCGGTCTATCGCCAGAAGATTTGATTTATTATGGACTGGAATACAAGTACATAACACTTTATTTGATAGGTCAAATGACTTATGATGAAATGGTCGGACGTCTCAACACAGCTATCCATAAATTTGCCAAGCGCCAGCGTACATGGTTTCGTCGTATGGAAAGGCTCGGTGTTAAGATACATTGGATACAAGGTGAGCTAAGTATGGAAGGCAAAATTGCGCGGGTCAGGCAAATAGTTGAAAACTGTATTCAAAAAAACAATGAAAATTGTTAAATTTGAGTAAATTAACTCTCTCAGGTGGATGCTCTCGAAAATATAAAGCTCAGCCAGGTTCAGATTTATTTGCTAAAAAATCTGTCGGTTTTGGCAGGCGTTCCTGTATCTGCCAGGGATTTGTTTGTTTTCCTTGGTATTGGTCAGGATATGCTTTTACAATATTTTGATGCTTTGCATGGTCTTGTGCCACAATGGTTAGAGTACAAAAGTTCATATTATATTTTTCCAAAAGAAAAAGCACAGGAATTTTTGCACTACCATAAACCAAAGCCCAAAGACATATATCGGTTAGTATCATATTTTCGTCGTTTGTATTCAGAGCCACAACCTGAAAACATAAAAACACTTGTCCGATTTGAGTCGTATGTATTAGCTATCTTGAACAATTTTCGTCAGCCGTCTGTACTTTTGGCTCACCTGCATAGCGCTTATGCTCAGTATCTTAGTTATAGACAGAAATATGATGAAGCTTTGCTTTCTTTGCAACAAGCCTGGGCAATGCTTGAGCAGATAAATCCCCAGTCGCCATTGCTCGCACAGGTGTGGAATGAAATGTCTTTTATTTATCTAAAGGAAAATAATCTTGACAAAGCTTTTCAAATAGCCCAAAAAGCCAAGGAAAATTTAGACCATCTGCCGCAAAATGTTGTAGAGATACGAATTAATACAGAGTTTATTTTGGCTGAAATTTTCTTCAAAAAAAAGAAATACCCCCATGCAATAAACTATTTCCTCCGCACATTGGATCTTGTTAGAAAAAGCTCATATAATCAATATCGTCTTTTGGTTTATGTTTACCTACAACTCTCTGATGCTTACCGTTTGACTGGTAATTACGATAAAGCGAAGTTCTACCTTGATCTGGCTGGAAAAAATTTGCATCATCTCTCCCAGCCTGAAATAAATATTTTTGGTGAACGGATACGCTTGCAAAAGAAGGCTGTTAATGGGCTGGCATTCATTGCAAAGCTAAAGGCTAAATTCTTGACCTATGGACTTATAGCCATTGTTTTTCTCGTTTCGCTGATTATTATTTTGATTTTGCTAAGCATTGTGTTTAAATAAATAAGGTCGTAATAGTCTTGGCTATAAATGCCAGTATCCAAGCTATTGTTACGGAATAAGCTACGGAGTAAAGAGCCCATTTCCACGAACCACTTTCTTTGGCTATTGCTGTTACAGTGGCCACGCATGGCACATAGAGTAATATAAAAATCAAGAAAGCTACAATCACAGGAGGCGTGAAAACCCTCTGACCTTTGTGCTTGCCGTGAGAATAGACAGCTGTCCTGAGCTTATGGCGCAGAGCAGTGTTATCAGGCGATTGATATAATACACTGAGCGTAGATATTACTATTTCTTTTGCCGAAAAACCAGCTAAAATTGCGACCGTCATTTTCCAATCAAAGCCTAATGGACGCATAATCGGTTCGAATAGACGGCCAAGACGTGCTATGTATGAATTATATTCTCTTTCTGCTTCTAATCGAAGGTGCACAGCTTCTATAACCGAGTCTTCATTAATTGCGCTTGTCTGACTAATAGCCTTGTTCTTAGCTGCTTGCATTTCTATTTTAGCAAGTTGTTGTACTTGTTTTTCATAATTTTTGGGACGTGGAAAATACTCTAAGGACCATATAATAATACTTGCAATGAGTATCACGCCGCCCATTTTATTGAGATATTGCTTGCTGCTATGCCACATGTGTTTGAGAACAGCCTTTGATGTGGGCATACGATAAGGCGGTAATTCCATTACAAATGGGGCTTCTGATTTGCGGAAAATTGTTTTTCTGAGCAAAATAGCAGTTAATACGCCCACCAGTATTCCTAATAAATAAATTCCCATGATTATCAAACCAGCCTGATGTGGAAAAAATGTGCCAAGCAACAAAATATAAACTGGCAAACGTGCCGAGCACGACATAAACGGCGTAATAAGCATGGTCATCAGACGGTCGCTGCGGTTTTCCAGAGTACGTGTGGCCATGACAGCCGGTACATTACATCCAAATCCCATTAGCAGCGGTATAAAAGATTTTCCATGCAAACCAATTTTGTGCATAAATCTATCCATTATAAATGCCACACGCGCCATGTATCCTGTGTCTTCCATGATTGAAATAAAGAAGAATAATATCAGGATATTAGGCAAAAAGACCAGTACGCTACCCACACCGCTGATTATACCATCTACCAATAGGTCTTTGAGAATTCCGCTGGGCATATAATTAGTAACCAACTGACCCGTGATATTAACCAGCCATTCGAGCCAACCTGCAAAATAATTCCCAACTACAAAAGTAGTTTCAAAGGTGAGCCATAGCACAAAGAAAAATATCGGAAATCCCAGATATTTATTTGTAATAATAGAATCTATTAGTCTGGTTTTCTGGAATTTATCCGTTTTGCCTTCTCTGTAAGTTTCTTTTAGGGCACCAGCAATAAACCCATAGCGGGCATCTGCTATTAATACTTCTGTATCATCTTTGAACGTGGTTTCTAATTGTTTAATTAGCTTTTCGGTAGTGGAAAAAATTTCCTTGCCATTGAGCAGTAAATTTACCAGGTCGCTAATTTTTTTGTCTTTTTCCAGAAGTTTTATAGCTATAAACCGTGGTGAGATTATGTTTGTTATGTGAGAATTAAAATCTGCTTCGATCAGGTTAACGAGCTCATTAATAGCATATTCCATTTCGCCGTAATTAATCTTAATAGGTCTGACAACGGGATTTTTTTCTTCATAAACGTCAATAATGGTCTTGAGCAAATCGTCGAGCCCATATCCTGTGGCTGCAATAGTCGGGACAATTGGCATGCCAAGCAAGTGGGACAGGGCATCAATATCAAGTTTGTCGCCGCTCTGTTGCATCTCGTCGTACATATTCAATGCTATGACCACCGGTATATTCATATCAATCAGCTGTGTGGTCAGGTAGAGATTGCGCTCAAGGTTAGAGCCGTCAATGACATTAACTACCACGTCGGGGAGTTCATAAAACAAGTGGTTTCTTACGTAAAGCTCTTCGGGTGTATAAGCTGATAGGGAATAAGTACCGGGCAAGTCTGTTATTTCAAAGGTGTAATCAAATTTTTTTGTCTTACCTTTTTTTGCGTCAACCGTAACGCCGCCGTAATTTCCGACATGTTCTGCAGCGCCTGTGACAGCATTAAATAGGGTTGTTTTCCCACAGTTTGGATTACCTACTAAAGCGACGTTTATGGTGTGGGTTTTTTCTCTGATTCTTTGGGTGAAATCATTTTCAGAGTAAATTATCTCAGCCTGGTTGCTATTAATGTTGATGGGATTTCCATAAGGTTCGACTTCTATTAATTCTGCTTCGTTTCTTCTCAAGGATACCTGATATCCCATAATTTCGTATTCGATAGGGTCTTTCAGGGGGGCATACTTGACGACTTTTATTTCCTTGCCTTTGACAAAGCCCATTTCGATTATTCTTTTGCGGAATTGTCCACGACCTTTTATTTTTGTGATAATGGCTCTGTCGTTCTCTTTTAATTCTGAAAGTCTCATAACCAATGTTACATTTGTTTCACTGCCAAAAATATCTGCTAAAATTTTCTACAACAATACCTAAAATTAGGTAATTAGTTATAATCAGAAAAATTTCTATTTTTGTGGTCAAACTATAAAAAATTTTTTTATGAAAATAACTGTCATTGGTACTGGTTACGTAGGTCTTGTTACAGGGGCATGTTTTGCCGAAACAGGTGCTACTGTTCATTGCATAGATATTGATCAGGAAAAAATTGATAAACTCAACAACGGTGTTGTTCCTATCTACGAGCCTGGTCTAGACGAAATGATTGAACGTAATAAAGGTAAAAGTCGTCTTTTCTTTTCTACTGATTTGAAAGATGGGCTAAAAGATGCAGAAGCAGCTTTTATAAGCGTAGGAACCCCACCTGATGAAGATGGTAGTGCTGACTTAACTTATGTGCTTAATGTTGCTCATGATATTGGCCGTTTAATGGATCATTATCTTGTTGTGGTTACCAAGAGTACTGTGCCTATTGGTACAAGCGAAAAAGTGAGAGCTGCTGTCCAACAAGAGCTCGACAAGCGTGGTGTAAAAATTGATTTTGACGTGGCATCAAATCCAGAATTTCTCAAGGAAGGTGATGCTATTAATGACTTTATGAAACCTGATAGGATTGTTATTGGTACTGACAACAAACGCGCAGAAGATGTTTTGCGTCGGCTTTACAAACCATTTCTTCTTAACGGTCATCCAATACTGTTTATGGACATTCCATCTGCCGAGATGACAAAATATGCAGCCAATGCTATGTTGGCTACTAGAATTAGCTTCATAAATGAACTTTCACGTTTGTGCGAGCGTGTAGGAGCAGATATTAATTGGGTACGTAAAGGAATTGGCTCTGATCCACGTATAGGCTCGAAATTTCTGTATGCTGGCGTTGGATATGGTGGCTCATGCTTCCCAAAGGATGTTAAGGCACTGATTAAGACAGGTGAAGAGAATAATTTGGAGCTGAGGATTGTTAAATCAGTAGAGGAAGTTAATAAAGAACAAAAACGCATTCTTGTTGATAAATTACTACGTCATTATAGCAATGATGTCAAGGGCAAAATTTTCACTATCTGGGGATTGGCTTTCAAACCAAATACTGATGATATGCGTGAGGCGCCTTCCATTACAATTATTAATGAACTTGTAAAATTGGGTGCTAAAATCAAAGCTTATGATCCGGTAGCAGCAGAAAATGCTAAAAGGATCTTTGGCGATAAGATTGAGTATGCCACTGATCAGTATGATGCGCTTCTTGACTCGGATGGGCTTTTGCTCGTTACGGAATGGAACGAGTTCCGCTTCATTAATTATAAAGTCGCCGAAAGGTTGATGAAGGCCAAAGTTATATTTGACGGCCGCAATATTTACGACCCTGAGGAAGTCAGAAAACACGGCTTTATTTACTATGGAATAGGAAGAAAATAAGATATAGTTATGCGTAAACGTATTCTTGTAACCGGCGGTGCTGGTTTTATTGGCTCTCATCTGGTGGAACGTCTGCTGGGTGAGGGCCATGAAGTCCTGTGTGTGGACAATTTTTTCACAGGCAACAAAGAAAATATAGCTCATTTACTTGATAATCATTTCTTTGAGATGATTCGTCATGATATTGTATTTCCATTGTTTGTCGAAGTTGATGAAATCTATAATCTGGCCTCTCCAGCATCTCCGATACATTACCAGTATAATCCCATTAAGACCATTAAGACTAACGTTATGGGGTCAATTAATATGCTGGGATTAGCTAAACGTGTAAGAGCTAAAATTTTGCAAGCTTCTACGAGTGAGATTTATGGGGACCCAGAGATTCACCCACAACCAGAATCATACCGTGGAAATGTAAACACACTGGGACCGAGAGCCTGCTATGATGAAGGTAAACGCGCTGCCGAGACACTCTTTATGGACTATCATCGCCAGGCTGGCGTGAGAATTAAGTTAATCAGAATTTTTAATACTTATGGCCCACGAATGCACCCCAATGATGGCCGCGTGGTTTCAAATTTTATAGTACAGGCTTTGCAGAATAAGCCAATTACTATTTTTGGTGATGGCACACAAACCAGGAGCTTTCAGTATATTGATGATCTGATTGAAGGTATGCTCACTATGATGGATACCGAAGATAGCTTTATAGGCCCGGTTAATATTGGTAATCCCGAAGAATATAAAATAATTGAGCTGGCCCAAAAAATTATTGATATGACTGGGAGCCGATCAAAACTTGAATTCAGACCTTTGCCCGAAGATGATCCGCGGAAACGCAAGCCTGATATTACACTTGCCCGAGAAAAACTCGGTTGGGAACCCAAGATACAATTGGAACAGGGACTGCGGAAGACAATTGAATATTTTGATAAATTATTGCAGAAAAATGGCCATCTACCGTAACTTTTTTAAGAGAGTTACTGACATATTGTTATCTGCCTTTTTACTTATCCTTACACTTCCCATCACTTTGCCTTTGTTGATTATTTTATTGATTGATTTTAAAGGCAGTCCGCTCTTTAAGCAAGAGCGTGTGGGCTACAAAAATCAAATATTCAAGATTTTGAAATTTCGTAAATTTCGTGATGTAGAAGATGATATAAGTAATAATGTTCCTGATAGTGAACGTATTACAGCGTTGGGTAAATTTATGCAACGTTTGTCTCTGGATGAGCTCCCACAGCTTGTAAATATTCTTATTGGTGAGATGTCCTTTATTGGCCCACGTCCTTTGCTTGCTTTTTATCTGCCATATTATACGCCACTTGAGCTGCATCGTCACGATGTTAGACCAGGCCTGACTGGTTGGGCGCAGATTCATGGTAGAGCATCTCTGCAATGGGATATAAGGTTTGAATATGACCTTTTTTATGTAGATCATCTTGATGCCAAGATAGATTTGAGAATCCTTTATTTAACGGCAAGATCCTTTATTTTTCCAACGCAGCGGAGTGTAAGAATTCCACGTCTTATCCATTTTCGTGCTTATATTCGTATGCCTTGGCATAATGATGATGAGCACGAACTCAGAAAGCTTTTTGCTAAAGGGCATACTAAATTTGCTCTGGAAAATTTTGATTCCTTGGAAGACACTATTTTTAGCCGTAAAGTTACCAACACTTTAGTACTAATTGATGATTATCAGCACAGATATAATAGTTTTGTTTTGGTTACAATCCAGGGTAGCTCAGCTTCCATATCCGATTACTTTATCGGTAATAATTCATACCTACCACGTGAGCAGATGATAGAAAAATATCTGAATTTAATAGAAAAATACCTTTATGATTTGGGCTTTACATCCGTAGAAAAGATAGATGGCACTATAGAATAATGGTATCAATTAAAGCTCATATTCCATTTTTTCTAATAGTTCATATTTTTCTGGTAATACTTTGATTTTAAGTGGATAAATTTCTATGCCTTTGTGCGCTGCTTCTCTGAGCATAGAAGAATATGTGGGGTCAATGTCCCATGCTGGAGCGAATATTTTTACATCTGTACGCTGCACTATGAAAAACAATGCGACACGGTATCCCTGGTCTTTAGCCTTGAGTAGTTGCTGGATATGTTTTTGTCCGCGCGTTGTAATTGCGTCCGGGAAAAGAGCGTAGTCTCCATCTTTGTATGTAACATTCTTGACTTCGATAAATATTTTTTCGTCAGCGCGTTCTGCATAGATATCGAAACGGCTTTTGTCGAATTTGACTTCTCGTTTTATTAGATCCAAGTTTTTAAATTCCTTAATTTCGTTGTTTTTGAGCAAGTTATATGCTATAACGTTAGCCATATTTGTATTTATACCTACCCATGAACCATTTATTTTAATCATTTCCCATGTGAAGCTTGTTTTTCGGTTAGGATTAGTGGCTGGTGATAATAACACATCAGCATTGGGTTCTATGCAGGAGCGAAGGCTTCCAGTATTGGTGCAATGTGCTGTTATGACCTGTCCTGTGTCCAATTCTACATCAACCAAAAATCGTTTATATCGTCTAATAAATTTGCCCTTTACAAAATTGCTGTACATTATAATTAAGTTTGTATATTTAGCACTAAGTTAAATGAAAAATAATTTTACAAGTTATGAAAAAAATACTTATTTATCTGCTTTTGACTTTTGTTGGACTCTCTTCGGTGCATGCCCAGCAAGTTAGTGAGCTCCTTGATAAGGCGCAAAAAGCTTATACTTCAGGCAATTATAATCAGGCAATTCTCGATTACATTTCTGTGCTTGGCAAAGACCCGCAGAACAAGCAAGCAATAATCGGCCTCGGAGATTGTTCTCTACTGGTGGGAGATACATCTGAGGCAGTAAATTATTATTCTCAAGCAATTAAGCTGTATCCCAAGGACTTAGAGGCATACCAAAAATTAGGCAATTTCTATATTCTGGCCGGCAAAGAGAAAAAAGCACTTGATATTTTTAGGAATGCTTATATAAACAATAAGAAAGCGCCACAGGCTATGGCCCTTCTGGCCGTGGGATATCTTGTTTATGGTGAGCAAGATTCTGCTAATAATTTGATTGAGAAAATAGACCAATTACAGCACACTGACCCGCAAGTGTATATTACTATTGCGCAGGGTTATGAAAAGTTAGAGCGATATGACCGTGCCATTTATTATTTAACCAAAGCCATAAAACTTGACCCAATTAATGATGAGTATCTGAGCAAGCGTGCTAAGCTGGAAATGCAGGCAAAACAGTATGCCAAGGCTCTCAATGACATAGACAAGGCAATTTCTCTTAACCCGCATGTTAATAAGTATTATCTGACTAAAATGTCCATATACTTTATGCAAAAGGACTTTAAAAAAGCACAAGACTTTGGCAAACAGAATTTCGATACGGTACGAGATTCCAATTTATATTACCTTACAATTTATTCTATGTGGATAAATAATTCCCCACAGGATAGCATTTTTACGCTTTTGAATAAGGCCATAAAAAGAACAGATGCATCTAATCTGTGGTACCTAAAAGGCTTAATTTATGGGAATATGAAAAACTATGCCTTAGCAGCCGATGCCTTTAGCCATGCCTTGGACAAACAGCCATGGAATATAGATTATAATCGCGAATATATCACTAATACACTTATTGCTAATAGTCATTCGTTAGATAAGGATTTGCATTTTAAATCTTTTAATGCCAAAAGTATCAGGCAAATACGAAAGAGTATAAGAAGCAAACATAGCAAATATTATTTTCCTACTGTGCGGGATAAGATAGCTGCGAATCCTATAAATGCAAGTCTGGAGGAATATCTACATCTATATCTGGCCCCAGCATTTAATAGGAAATATAATCCTGAGATAAGAAAAACGAACTACACAATTTTAGATAGTCTTCTGACTAAAGAGAAATATAATGAGCTGTTTTCCAGAGCTTATAATATGATAAACAAAGATCCGGGTAATATGGCTGTTTATAATATCCTCACAGTAGCATATTACAACAAAGGAAACCTGCATAAATTCAGGGAAAATTACACCAAGTATATAGGCATGGCTATGGCGATTATGGCTACTGGCACTGGTGAATCAAAAAAACAGGCTATGATCAGTGCTTCGCCGATAGACGAGATAATTGAACTCTCCTTCCTGGGATATGACCAACTGGTAAATCATGATCATATTGCAGACAAGAGGCATGAGTATAATATTTATCAAATAGCAAGTAATGGCAGCATAAAAACA
>JALWCU010000270.1 GCA_027015275.1 Bacteroidales bacterium
TTCGGGCGGCAAAGCAAACTTTTACTTCTGGCGTACAAGGGACGGGGCAGAAGTTGATTTGCTTTGTGTCGCTAACGGCCAGGTTTATGCTTATGAAATGAAATTGCACAAACGGGCAAGGCTTCCGCAGAGTTTTGTAGACGCATATAAACCAGCAGGTTTTCAGAACGTAACATTAGAAAATTTTGATGAGCTGTGGATAGGGGGATAATGAATTGATTTATTTTTAAAGGTGTTAAGCGTAGGTATTATAGATAACTTACATAAAATCAATTATTTCTGTGTTTTTTGTGGTATTTGAAGTAAAAAAATGTTATTTGTAAAGTGGTTAAAAATTTAGATTCGTAAATAATGAAATGTTAATTACAGAGCTATCCCCAAAGACTATTGTTTGATTTTATAGCCACATCATCCACAACAGGCGATAGTATTTTAGCATAGAAAATTTTGTTAAAAATAATAGCTTCAAAAATTAGGAATCTGCGAATACGAAGAAGGAAGGGGTGTACTCGACCCCTTCCTTAATGTCTATGGCTTTCAGTCCATAGGTATTGTGCGTTCCACGTCTTTGTCGCCTCGGCCTGATAAGTTGATTATAGCAAGGCTCTGTTTGTGGTCTTTGAGTGTTTCTATGGCAGCAGCCAGGCCATGTGCTGATTCCATGGCAGGGATTATTCCTTCCATGCGAGCCAGCAGTCTAAATGCTTTTAGAGCTTGTTTGTCGGTGATAGCCAAGTATTTAACGCGTCCAATGTCTCTTAGGTGTGCATGTTCTGGTCCGATGCCTGGGTAATCGAGTCCAGCAGCAATGGAGTACGAGGGTCGTGGATTGCCGTCTTGGTCTGTGAGTGTCAGTGTTTTCATGCCTTGGAAAATCATAGGTTTGCCCAGGTTGAGAGTAGCGGCATTTTGTTGGCTATCTAAGCCCAGACCAGCGCCTTCGCCAGCTACGAGCTTTACTTGTTTGTCGTCGAGAAATGCCGAGAAGATGCCAATAGAGTTACTGCCGCCGCCAATAGGTGCGAAGACAAAGTCAGGCAAACGGTTCTCTTTGGCAAGGATTTGTTGTCGGGCTTCGCTGCCTATGACGCTTTGGAAATACCGCACTATTGTAGGGTATGGATGTGGACCTACGACAGAGCCTATTAGGTAATATGATTTGGGGTTTTGCACAAAATAGCCCAAGGCAGCATCTACTGCGTCTTTGAGCGAACCAGTGCCTTGCTCAACGGCAATGACCTGTGCGCCGAGCATCTCCATGCGTTTGACATTGAGAAACTGCCGTTCATAGTCTTTCCGTCCCATGAATATTTTGCAATCCATGCCCATCAGAGCTGCTGCTGTAGCTGTTGCTACGCCGTGTTGCCCTGCACCTGTTTCGGCAATTATCTCGTGATAGCCCATGCGCCGCGCCATTAATATCTGTCCAATGGTGTTGTTTATTTTGTGTGCGCCTGTGTGGTTGAGATCTTCGCGTTTGAGGTAAATTTTGCTTCCCAGGTATTCAGATAGCCTCTTGGCAAAATAGAGTGGAGAAGGCCGTCCCACGTAATTGACAAGTAGGTCTGTAAGTTCCTGGTGAAACTGCTGGTCATCGAGTATAGAGAAAAATTGCTCAGTGAGCTGCTCGAATTTGGGTTTTAGCTCTGGTGGGATGAATTGACCACCATAGTTGCCGAAGAATCCTTGCTCGTCTGGTAAGTATTTTATTGGTTTTGGGAGAATCTGTGTGTTGATATTTTGTGTTTTTGTAGTCATGGCTTTTAGTTTTTTAGGTTTAGTGTTTTTAGTAAAAAGGTTTAGCTGAAAAATAATGTTTAGTTTGGTGAAACATTGTTCTCTTGTTAAGGCCTCGCCATCGAAAGTCAGTGCGGTTTTCCCAGAATATTTTGTAAGTCATAGCCAGTGATTTTTTGTGATTTGTAAAAAAAAGCCGCAGGAGGGTAAAATCCTGCGGCTTTGGTATTGAGTTAGATGAAATAGACAGTCCCTCCTGCTAACCCGTCTGTAGCAGAAGCCACCACCAAGAATGATTTATTATATTAAGCATGAAGTTCATGTTCTGCGATTGTTTTGTTATGACAAATGTAAAATATTAATTTTTTAAAGGCAAAAAAATCTTGCTGAAAATTTTATGTGCAGATGTATTCAAATTGTGAAAGTAATGATATGATAAGTATTTTTGGATAAACAAAAACTTGTGGAAATGATACGTGCATTGATTTTTGATTTTAATGGCGTGATAGTAGAGAGCACAGATACTAATGCTCAGCTGTATGCCAGGATTTTTGCTGGATATGGTCAGGCTGTGGCAGACAAAGTTGTAGAGCATTATAAGAAAGTGGGGGGCATACCGCGTCAGCGCCGGATTGCGATGTATCTGCGTGATTTTGCAGGAGTAGAACCTAGTGAAGATTTGGTTCAGGACATGTCCGCAGAATTTTCGCGTTTGTATTTGCAAAGTCTCAGGGATGCACAGTTTGTCCCTGGTGCAAAGGAGTTTATTTCTACTCAGGGGCAGAAGTATGAAAAGTTTCTCTCGTCAGGTGCGCCAGAAGTTGATATTCCGAGGATGTTGGAGATTTTGGGCTTGAAGCAGTACTTTATTCGTGGGTTTGGTGCGCCACGCAGCAAGGGAGAGCATATTGCATTCATCCTTAATGAGTTTGGTTACAGCGCCAGTGAAGTTGTTTTTATAGGCGATTCACCCAAGGATAGAGATGCGGCAAAAGGAAATGACATTTGGTTTATAGCCAGGGATAGGGGACTTGCCAGTTTGCAGAATGAGCCTTTCAGAGTTAAGGATTTGTCTGAGCTGCCAGAGGCTATCCGAAGCATTGAAATTTTTTCGCCAGAGAGATAAACAAAAAAGGCTGAACCCTGAAGTCCAGCCTTGCGTGGGTGGGGGAGGATTCGAACCTCCGAAGGCGAAGCCACCAGATTTACAGTCTGGCCCCTTTGACCGCTCGGGTACCCACCCGCTCGTTATTGCGATTGCAAATATAGTAATAGAAGAAAAAAGTTCAAAAAAAAATTCGTTTTTTTTGAACTTGCTAATATTTGTATTTGATATATAAT
>JALWCU010000271.1 GCA_027015275.1 Bacteroidales bacterium
TGATACTGAGACATCATCTCTTGACCCACATACCAGCGAGATTGTAGCAATAACTTTCTCATTCAAGCCGCATCAAGCATTTTTTGTGTATATGCCACACGACCAGAAGCGTACGCATGAAATACTGGATATTTTACGTCCGGCTCTCGAAAGTCAGACAATCTTGAAAATCGGACAGAATATAAAATTTGATCTTATCGTGCTTCATCATTATGGTCTGGAGGTCAAGGGACCCTTGTTTGACACAATGGTGGCGCATTATCTTCTCTATCCTGGTCTCAAGCACAATATGGATTATTTGGCAGAGACTTATCTTAATTACAAAACGATTCACATCGATGAGCTTATTGGCAAACGCGGTAAACACCAAGGAAGCATGCGCAATTTGCCACCAGAGAGAATAAAAAATTATGCTTGCGAGGATTCAGATATTACATTTCAGCTAAAGGAAATACTCGAAAAAGAGCTCGTTATTCAACAAATGGACAGCCTGTTTTATGAGCTGGAAATGCCATTGCTCAGAGTGCTTTATCAGATGGAGACAACAGGTGTTAAGCTGGATGTGGAATTTCTCAAAAACTATCGACAAGAGATAGTTGATAAAATTCAGGACATAGAGAAACAGATTTATAAATTGGCAGGCGAAGAATTTAACATTTCATCGACCAAGCAGCTGGGATATATTCTTTTCGAAAAGCTCAAGATAACAGACAATCCAAAGCTTACGAAAACAAAACAATATTCTACGAGCGAGACAGAGCTTAGTAAATTAGCAGACGCGCACCCAATTGTGGCGCTTATCCTTGAGTATCGCTCGTTGAAGAAATTATTAAGTGCGTATATCGATTCGCTGCCACAGCTTGTGAACCCAGCCACTGGTCGCATACATGCTTCTTTTAATCAGACGATTACAGCCACTGGCCGGCTAAGTTCGAATAATCCTAATCTACAGAACATCCCCATCCGTACGAGCGAAGGACGCCAGATACGTAAGGCATTTATTCCTTCTGCCCCAGACCGCTGGATAGTGGACGCAGACTATTCACAGATAGAGCTGAGAATAATGGCACACCTGAGCCAGGATGAGAACATGATCGAAGCTTTTCGCTCTGGACAGGATATTCACACTATGACGGCTGCAAAGATTTATAAAGTCGAGCCAGAGCAGGTTACCAAAGAGATGCGTTATAAGGCAAAAAGTGCAAATTTTGCCATAATTTATGGCTCATCTGCTTTTGGGCTCGCACAGAACTTGAATATCCCACGCTCAGAAGCTAAAGCTCTTATAGACGGGTACTTTGAGACTTATCCCAAGGTGAAGGAATATATGAACCGTATCATAGAGCAGGCACGCAGCGATGGCTATGTTACTACAATAATGGGGCGTCGTCGCTATTTACCAGATATTCATTCAAATAATCATAATGTCCGCTCAAATGCCGAACGCACTGCTATTAATACGCCCATTCAGGGCTCGGCAGCCGATATTATCAAGTTGGCAATGATAAAGATTGCTCGGCAGCTGGAGAGCGAAGGTCTTGATTCTAAGATGATTATACAAGTGCATGACGAACTTGTTTTTGATGTACCGCAGGATGAGCTGGAGAGAGTAAAGAAGTTGATTAAACAAGAAATGGAACATGCTATCGAGCTCAGTGTGCCGTTGGTGGTTGATATGGGTGTTGGTAAAAATTGGCACGATGCACATTGACAGAGATTTTTGACATATTTACAAAAAACTTGTTGCTTTTGGTGTAAAACCTATAATAGTTCATTGCTTTTAATCGTATATTAGACAACAAACCAAAAACTCAGAGCTATGAAGAGATTACTTCCGTTGATATTTGCATTGGCATTTATCTTGCCAATGAGTGGGCAGACGCAGTTTGCACGTTTTCAGGGTGGTATGTCATTCGTCGGTCCGAACACTGCTTCGGGATATACTATAAGCGGTACGTATCAAGGTCGATTCCTTGGTATTTTTCGTCCTGGATTTGGCATTGAAGCCTTTAATATGGTGTCTGATTCTACTGGACTTCTTACACATCAGTCGGCTCTGGATGCCAATCTGACGTGGGGTGTTGCCTTGAAAATGATTGTCAGATTACAGGCAGGCGTTGGCATGTTTGGTCGTCTGTGGCAAAAGTCTTTTGCTGCTGACAATTCGGCTTCGCAAATGTATCAGATTAATGGCGTTAACTACACATTGCAGCCCGGCACTTTTGCCAATGCTACTTATTTTACATGGGGCTTGATGTATTACGTCAATGCTGGTCTGGACATCACCCATGGCGTTGAGCTTTATTTGTTTTACGAAGGTAAGCGTGATATGACCAAGGATTTTGTCAATTCTATGGGACTGGGAGTTAGCTTTAGAATGTAGTATTTTGCGCTGCGCATTCTTTTATTGCCATGTGGGCTGTTGCCTGCATGGCTTTTTTGTTCTTTTAGGTAACATTAACAATTATTTTGCGGATAAAATGCAAATTGATTTTGTGCGCAAGCTTTTTATTGTACCTTTGCATGCCTTCCAGAACAGATGTTGTGGAGAAATTGGGGGCACAAGTGGCGGCTTGCCGTTAGATACTTTCCTGTACATCTGTTGACTTTGGGAACAAAGGAAGGGCTTTTATAAACCTGGCAACAGATGTAATTCTTTAGCCATAAAAATATTTTTATCATGTTTGAAAATTTTGATTTAAACAATCAGATTTTGAAAGCTATAGCCATGTTGGGCTATGAGCAACCTACGCCTATTCAGCAACTTACAATTCCGCACATTCTCGAAGATCAGAGAGACCTGGTGGCATTGGCACAGACAGGCACAGGAAAGACGGCTGGTTTTGGTCTGCCAATTATTCAGCTTATTGATGCACAGGAGCGTAATGTTCAGGCGCTTATATTGAGTCCTACGCGTGAGCTGGCTTTGCAGATAGCCAGTGATATGAATTCTTATGCCCGTTATATGAAGGAAGTAAGAATCGTGGCTGTTTATGGCGGTGCATCCATTGAGAATCAGATTAAAGAGCTTAAGAAAGGAGCGCATATAGTCGTTGGTACACCTGGCAGGACATTAGACCTTATAAAACGCAAGAAATTGAGAGTCGGAAGTATCCGCTGGCTTGTACTTGATGAAGCTGACGAGATGCTTAATATGGGTTTCCGTGATGAGCTTGATGCTATCCTGGAGACAACGCCACAGAGCAAGCAGACTTTGTTGTTCTCAGCCACAATGCCGCGTGAAGTGAAACAGATAGCTGACCGTTATTTGCACGAACCAGTGGAGCTTGTTGTGGGTAAGCGTAATATAGGTGCGCAGAATGTGGAGCATGAATATTATGTCATCAAGGAGAAAAATCGTTATCATGCTCTTCGGCGTTTAGTGGATTATGAACCGCAGATTTATGGCATTGTCTTTTGTCGTACACGTGTCCAGACGCGTGATATTGCAGCACGCTTGATAGATGACGGGTATAGTGCAGATGCTCTACACGGTGATCTGTCGCAGGCGCAGCGTGATTTTGTGATGCGTCGTTTTCGTACGCGTCAGATTCAATTGCTCGTGGCTACAGATGTGGCAGCACGTGGATTGGATGTGTCGGACCTTACGCATATTATTCATTTTAATCTGCCAGACGACCCAGAAGTTTATATACACCGTAGCGGGCGCACCGGAAGGGCAGGGAAAACAGGAATTTCCCAGGTACTTGTAACCCCCAGTGAAGCTGCTAAGATACCTGTTTATGAAAGACTTACAGGTAAGAAATTTGAGAAAAAGCAGATACCGACTGGCAAGGACATTTACAAAAAGCGTTTGTTCTCTTATGCCTTACAGATTGAGAATACAACACCAGAAGAGACCGAGTTTGATCAGGTTTTTGAGCAAATGGTCAAGAGCCTTGAGTGGATGGACAAAGAAGAGCTTATTCGTCGTGTGTTTTACATAGAGTTACAGCGGTTTATGAAATATATGGACGATACAACCGATATTAATGCCAAAGAAATTCATAGTCGCGATAAAAAATCCCGTCGTGAAAAGAGCCGCAATGGCCGTAGTAGGACTCAGTTTACTCGCTATTTTCTCAATATCGGCAAAAAGAATAATCTCAATGCACGCAAACTTATTGGTCTTGTCAATGAGCTTACAGATTCTGGCGACATTGAAATAGGGAAAATCGATATTCAGAGAAATTTTTCTTTCTTTGATGTGGAAAGCAGCGCACAGAAGAGAATAGAAAAGGCTTTCCGCGGTGCTCGTTTCGGGTCTGTCAATCTGCGTGTAGAAAAAGCAAGTAAAAAGGCAGCATCTCGCAATAGGGCATAGCAATTTTTTATTACATTCGCAGGCAAAATAAAATAAGGGAACCATGTTGAGACACGTTGTTAGTTTTGTTTTAGCATTTGTTTTCTCTATAAGCATATTATTTTCGCAAACGCCACCAATAGTTTACGTTGCAGCCGATGGAACAGGCGATTTTAACTGTGATGGCAAAAAAGATCAAGTAGAAATTAATCAAGCCCTGGACTTTGTTGCTACACACGACGACTTTACAACAGTTTATCTCAAAGGACCAGCTACTTACTGGATAGACAGCACGATTTATATTTCGTCAAATACAATTCTTGAAGGCGATTCTACTGCAAAAATCAAACTCATAGACAATGCAGGCTGGCCCCGCTTCCAAGGAATGATTATGCAAAAAGGTGCTGTTTTTGACGTCGGGATAGCTGACACGACTAATGCAGTGCACGACATCACAATCCGCGGCTTTGAAATCGACGGCAACCGTATTAATCAACACCAACCTTCTGGGCACGCTTATGTTTATCTGATAAAACTGCAAAACTGCTACAATATCACAATAGACAATATGTTTCTTCATAGTGCCCTGGCCGAAGATGTAAACATACAAAGTTGCTGCTATGGCTATGACATTAATCTTGATTTTTACAATAACCTTGTAACAACAAGCGGACATGATGGTATCTATGTTGGACTGTCCAAAAACTTCAGAATCCATGACAATGTTTTTCTCGCAAACCGCACAGATGCACACATCCGCGCACAAGACTGCAATCATTTCAAAATTTATAACAACATAGCAGGAAACAGTCCATTTACCAGAAATTCAGGTGGAATAGGCGTTGACATACAATCCAAAGACCATTATCCGCTCAATGACTGCGAAATTTACAACAACTACCTGTTTGGCAAAGGCTCTTTTCACGGCATCTGGCTCTGGCAGACAAGTCAAGGTGGTAGTCTGAACCAGCATACTGGTGTTTACATCCACAACAATATAATCACTGGTTTTCAGGGTTCTGGAATTGCTATCTATGGATTTAATAACACACGCATCGAAAACAATGTAATCGAGCTAAACGGCTACGGCGACAATCACGCATTGTTCGCTCGCGAGCCAATGGGACGCCACAGTGGAATCACATTTTACCAAGGCGCTGACGGCAACCGAATTAAAGGTTTTACAACAATCATAAAAAACAATATCATAGGCAACAACGCTGGCTATGGCATTGATAACCAAAAACCAAACCTTAACACATTCATCCTTGAGTATAATGATGTTTACCACAATCTGAAAGGCAACTACCACAACACCAGCTCAGCTACAGATATTCACGTTTTCCCGGATTTTGCTGTGGATACTTTTTACACCGATGAATTAGGACGTTATGACTATGCCTATTACTTTATGCGGCAGTTTTGGACAGACTCGCTAATCTATCAAATACGTTACAAATACAAACAACTTGCAAAGGCACTGCTACTCTATCATTTAAAATCACAGGAAGGACGCTGGAACGGACAGACTTGGGTAATTGATTCTGTAACAAGTTATTGCATAAACACTGGCGACCTGGTATCTGACTACTCAGCCGAACCCTATCCCAACGGCCAGAGAATAAACATTGGTGCATTCGGCGGTACCCCCTTTGCATCCAAAGGCTCAAAAATACCTGATATACATGGCTTTGCTACATATCCCAATCCTACGACTGGAACTGTTTACATTTCTCAAGAGTTAATCGGAAGCCAATTTTACATTTACGACCTTTCGGGACAACTTGTGAAACAAGGTATTTTAAGTTCCAATTCTCTTGAGCTCACTGCCTTGCCTAATGGCATGTATATCATGAAAATTCACGCCTACAAAACCAACACCTGGCGAATAGGCAAGATAATCAAGATTTAGCAGTGCACTTAATCATGCTTTGATAGAGCCGACTCAAAACTGAAGATAATGTAGCAATATGCGGCGTTCGTAAGGGTCGAGTTCTTTGTCTTTTGCCAAGTCTGCTGGCGAATGCAGTTTGCCTTTTCGGCGGCGGCGTATAATCCAGCTGGCCAGCTTGCTGTCGATATATGGGTGATGAACGAGCTCACTAAAGCTCGCGGACTGGATGTTTATTTTTGCGATTTTGGTTGTATCTACGTTAATGAGGTGGCTAATCTGTTTGTATTTGCTGCGTGGGAAGCCATAAACTTCTTTTAATTGTTCTTTGGTGTAGAAGCCGCCGAGAGCATTACGGTAGTTGATGATACGCTTTGCTATCCAGGGTTTTATGTCCAGAGCTTTTTGTAAGGTTTCTTCGCTGGCTGTGTTGAGCTCTATTGGTGTGCTCGGCGCAGGGGTTGATTTGGTCTCATGTTTTTTCTTGTAACTCATGCTGTCTGGCAGAGTTATGTATTGTTCCAGTTGTGAGAATTTTTCTTCACTGACAACGTATAGCTTTGCAAAGTCTTTTTTCGTACGAAAATGCCAACCTTTTTTGCGGGCTTTGATTATTGCATTTGCTTGACGTTCGGTGAACCCAAGAAGTTGAAGGCTGTCTTTACTTATTGTGTTGGGGTCAAAAGGAAATAGTTGCTCTGGACTGTGAGCGGCGTGTTCTGCTTGTTTGTATGCGTAGTCGTGTCTGTAATTATTTACTAGTGAGTCTGGTAGCTGTATATAAGGTCGTAAAATTTTGTACTGCATGTAGCGAATGCCATAGAGTTTTCTTAGGTCATCTTTTGTGTAGAAATGCCCACCTTTTCTGCGGTAGTTGAGTAGAGTAGTTGCCTGTTTGTTGGTAAAGCCCAGCTTGATAAGAGTTGCCTTGTTGGCAGTGTTGGGGTCAAAAGGAAATAATTGTATTGTATCATAACGCCGAATAATATACCTGTCCAGACGGTTGAGATAAGGCTTGTCTTGCTTTGGTTCGAGCTGATTGACAAACGCTTGATATTCTTTTATGAAAGAAGAGTCTGCATGGAATTCTTTGTAAAACAGTCCGTCAGGATCATGCGTCAGGTAACTGATAGCAAAAACACTTATAGTAAGTACAAAAATAGCCTTTATTTGATTGGGCGTGAACTGAAAGAATATCTCAGCCAGCCATTCTTTGAATTGCCGAAAGGTCATTTCAGCGGGATAAATGTTTAAGCAAAAGATAGTAAAATTATTACTGACGAGCTACAGAAATTCCGTAAGACTTGCTTTTGATTTTTATCAACAGTTCGGTCCGTGATAGCCTGATGCCTTGTTTTTCGAGCCAAGAGCTGAGTTTGTATTTAGTCTGTGATTTTATGTCAATCAGCGAAGTATAGAGAGTTTTCTTCTTAGTCTGTTGGCTGAAGTTTATTTTGTAAGTAGCTGAATTATTTATTCTAAAAGTCTTGAGAGCAATTCTATATGTACTATTTGTGTCAGAAGCCAGACGCATGATAGGTCTTGTCGCAGCTATAACAGGGGCATGCTGTCTTGTAGTCAGAGGCTTGGAAATTTTTGCTTTGTCTGTTTTTGCGATGTTTATAGGTCGCGATATATTGGGCAGTGGCGATAGATCAGCCGGCAAAGTGAAAATTATTTGCTCGGTTTTAGGCGCTAATTGAATGCTTGTTAAGATCTGTTTATCAGGTTTTTTCAGAAGTGTAGTGATAGAGAAAAGTAAAATAAATAGTGCAGCATAAGCAATAGCATTTTTGGCCAGAGTTGGGAAATTAATGACTTTCTTTTTTAAGCTTTCTTTGTTAGGATAGTGAGCCTGCAGAGGTTGTAATTTTGTCAGTTGATAAATATTGTATTCTTGTGCATAATGCTTGTTGCTTGTAGTAATTTCTTTGAGCTCAGATTTCTGTCTGGGGCTGGCAATGCCTTCTATATCCGAGATAATTAGCTCTTCGGCATAGGATAGCCCCTGGATAGAGCTCTTTTTGAGCGAGAATTTGTCGGGGAAAGACTGACTTGTAGGATGGGTAATAGGCTGATCCACAAGAGATAATATTTCGTTTTTTATATCTGGGTTTTGCTCAAGAAAGAGCTCAAACTCTTGTTTAATCTGGTCTGATAACCTGCCTTCGAGATAGTCCAGAGCATATATTTCGTAATTGTAGCGATTAATCATAGTTTATATCAGAATTTTGGGGTCTTTGATAAATTCCCTTAAGAATTTGCGTGCGCGAAATATATAGACTTTTACTTGACTCTCATTGAGTCCAGTAATCTGCTCGATTTCTTTGTAAGAATAGCCTTCCCAGTCGCGCAAAAGGATAACGCTTTTCTGAACTTCTGGCAGTTGGTCTATAGCTTTTTGCAGAAATTCCATCACGTCAGAGTATGAGTCGTCATAAGAAGGTTCTATGTTGGTGTCGTCGAGAGATGCTTGAAATGATTTTTTTCTGTAAGTATCTATGAATTTGTGATATACGATTGTGAATAAATAAGATTTTATTTTTTCCGGATCAACTTTTTTCCGGTTTTTCCAGAGTTTTTCGAAAGCATCCTGCACCAGGTCTTGAGCGTCGTCTCTATCGCCAGTCATTTTGAGAGCAAAGCGGTATAGCCCATCAGCATATTTGTCAACTGCCGAGTTGTATTGTTCTAATGAAATCATTTTTACCCTGTGCTTGATGTCAATTGTTTGACGAAGATATTAGCAAAAAGTTACATCAGTAATTTATTTTTTTAGAAAGAAAAATCTAATTGTCGGTCTGAGAATAGAGTATCTAATTATTATAAAAGTAAGTGAAAACCAAATTAGGTCCCCTATGAGCTTTACTAAATCTATCTCGAATGAGCTGACAAAGAAGAATATAGGAACAGCCATGGCAAAGCCCCAGACATTTGATAGCGAGAGTTTCAGAGGCAGTTTGTAAATAAATCCTATCAACAGTCCGAGTATAAATAAGGCTATATCCATCCCAAATGGACCAAAATCTGCATAGAGTTCTGAGAAATATCCAACGCTAATGGATACGCCTTGTTTCGCGCCGGCAACATAAATGCCAGTGAGCTCTATGGTGTGTTTGGAATCATTAAGTGGGGGTTTGTTTGGGAAAAAAATTCTTGGCATTGTAACATGCCGTATGGCTCGCATAACATTTTCACCTTTCATATATGGCTTGTAAGTGGGGATAAATCTTATTGTTGCAGAGAAAAATTCAAGGTAAAATATACGTTTGAATAATGCTTCTTGTCCATATTTGAACTCTAACCTGTCAAAAGTTTTGGCATAAGAAAAGAATTTTTTCAGTGCTTGTTCTTTTGAAACAACTACTATTTGACCTTTTTGTCCGCCAGAGAGAAAAAGTCTATAGTCGCCTTTTATATAACTCCAATAAACGCCTAATACATAAATAAATACAGATAGTAGCAG
>JALWCU010000272.1 GCA_027015275.1 Bacteroidales bacterium
TGGACAGATTTTACTCAGCTGGTCAATTGGGCGATTATGAACCAGAGCAAATAACGGCAGAACTTACGGAAATGATTAAAAAAGCAGGTGTAGTTGACTGGTTTTCTGATAATTGGAATGTAGAAACCGAGATGAGCATTATACTGCCAGGTTCTGGATTTGAGCGTCGTCCAGACCGTGTGATTTCAAATGATAGCCAGGTTATTGTAATTGATTTCAAATTTGCTAGCCCCGAAGCAAAGCATCGCCAGCAGGTCAAGGAATATGTCCAGCTTCTCTCTCAGATATATCCAGATAGACAAGTCCAGGGGTATCTGCTTTATGGCGATGGAAATTTGATAAAGGTTTAAATTGTTTTCTATAATTTTTAAATTTGTATAAACTCAAAAGCTCAGATGATGAAAATACTTAGAACTGATCAGGTAAAAGATGCTGATAGATTTACGATTGAGAAAGAACCTATTTTGTCAATAGACTTAATGGAGCGGGCTGCCGGACGAGCAGCAGAATGGATACTCAGGGAAATTGGAGCTGACAATGATTTTGCCGTCTTCGTTGGTACTGGGAATAATGGCGGAGATGGACTCGTGGTTGCCAGACATATTGACCACGCCCAGAGAGAAGCAAATCTTACTAACCATGTTAATGTTTATGTGGTTAAATTCTCAGATAAATTTTCCGAGGACTTTAAAATCAACCTCGAACGCTTGAAACACACAAACGTTGTTGTGCATTATATAACTTCCAAAGATGAATTCCCAAATTTGACTGGTAATGAAATAGTTATAGACGCTATCTTTGGCTCTGGTCTCTCACGTCCTGCACGTGGATTGGCAGGCGAAATAATCGACGCAATTAACAATGCCCACAAGGCTTTGGTTATATCAATCGACATACCCTCGGGACTATTCGGCGAGGAGAATCACCGAGATCCGCAGAGTATCATTAGGGCTAATTATACGTTGACCTTTGAGTTTCCGTTCCTTTCATTCTTTTTTGCAGAAAATGAAGATTATGTGGGCGATTTTATAATAATTCCAATAGGTATTCATCCTGGCTTTATCGAAACTGTAGAAACAAACTATTATACCGTTGATGCCCAGGATGTTAGAGAGAGATTAAAGCCACGTAAAAGATTTTCGCATAAAGGCAATTATGGACATGGTTTGTTAATAGCCGGTCATTACGGCACTATGGGTGCTGCTATATTGGCTGCCAAAGCCGCGCATAGGACAGGCATTGGCCTTTTGACAGCGCATCTGCCAGCTAAATGTGTGGATGTTATGCAAATTTCTTCACCTGAGACAATTGTTCAGGTTGATGAGCAAAACGATGAATTTAGTACTTATATTACAGATTTAGAACGTTTTAATTCTATTGGAATAGGTCCTGGTATAGGTCTTAAGCAGGAACCTGCGCTTTTGCTTCGTGATATACTGATTAAGGGTAAGGATAAGCATTTTGTCATTGATGCAGATGCTATAACAATACTTGGCCAGAATAAAGATTGGCTTGAGCTAATGCCGCCAAAATCCATTCTCACGCCACATCCCAAGGAATTCGAGCGCATAGCAGGCTCTAGCTCGAATCATTACCAGCGTCTGAAGCTTGAGCAAGAATTCTCGAGAAAATACAATGCTATCGTAGTGCTTAAGGGCGCTTTCACGAGCATTGCCCTGCCAGATGGACGTTGCTTCTTCAACACAACGGGCAATCCAGGCATGGCAACAGGCGGTAGTGGAGACGTGCTAACAGGAATGATACTCTCGCTTCTTGCTCAGGGCTATGAACCTGAGGATGCTGCTATTATTGGCGTTTATCTTCATGGTCTGGCGGGAGACGTTGCCGCTGGTTTTAATGGACAAGACCCACTCATTGCTTCAGATATAATCAATTTTATTCCAGAGGCTTATCTGTCTTTGCTTGAAGAATAACTTTACATCGTGAAAGCTTGCTCGACTGGGGGAATTATTTGTCGCCTTTGTGCTGGGCTTTAAAGTATTTACAAACATCTGTGAGTCCGCACTTATCGCATTTTGGGTTGCGGGCTGTGCAGGTATAACGTCCGTGGAGAATTAGCCAGTGGTGTGCTTTTAGGCGTTTGTCTTCGGGGATATATTTCATTAGCTCTTGCTCTGTCTGCAAAGGCGTTTTTGAATTGTCTGTCAGTCCGATACGATTAGCCACACGAAAGACATGTGTGTCTACGGCAATGCGCGGCTCTTTGAAGATTATTGCAGCCAAGACATTGGCAGATTTACGACCAATGCCTGGTAGTTTCTGTAAATCATCGAAATTGTCAGGAATCTTTCCGTTGAAATCATTTATTAGCATTTGAGCCATGCCTATTAGATGTTTTGCCTTGTTATTTGGGTAAGAGCAACTTTTTATGAGTTCGTAAACTTCTGATTGACTTGCTTTTGCAAGTGCCTGGGGGCTGGGAAAACGACTGAAAAATGCCGGGGTTATTTTATTTACACGCACATCTGTGCATTGTGCCGAGAGCAATACAGCTACTATCAACTGGTACGGGCTGTCGTAATGTAGCTCAGTGTCAGGACTTGGCATTGTTTGCTCGAAATAATTTAGCACAAAGTCATAAAGCTCTTGTTTTGTCATCACAATATTGATTTTGTTTGTAGCAATTGTAAGAATTTTTTTTCACACGTGTATAAAAATGTGAAACTGCCTTTTTATGTGGTTTGGACTAATGGGTTTAATTTTTTAGCTTAGAGAAAAAAGATAAGTTATGAGCCTGAAAATAACCATACTGTTTGATAATTATTTGAGTAGTGCTTCAAAAGCCAAGGGACTCAAGGCTATGTGGGGTTTTTCTGCATTTGTGGAATTCGAAGGTTATAAAATACTCTTTGATACTGGCAGTAATGGTCGTGTATTAAAGAACAATGCTTCCTTGCTGGGTATAAAATTGTCTGATGCTCAGATGCTATTTATTTCTCATCCACATTGGGATCATATCGGCGGGTGGGATACGGTGCTCGAGGAGAATCCCGAGGTTTCTCTAATAATTCCGGATAGTCTTTCGTC
>JALWCU010000273.1 GCA_027015275.1 Bacteroidales bacterium
ATAAGTTACTAAAAATCAGGGGCTTACTTCCAGACAAAAGGTGCCTTTTCATTGGCACTGCCAACGGACAAAAGCTCTTTGCTAAACATATTAAAAAACAAGTCAAAAAAATAGCCCACAGGCAAAAAGCATTTTATATAACTGGCTATCCTGCTAAAAAATGGGAAAAAGACAGATACCGAGATCCATACCTACGCGAAGATCTAATGGACATCGGCTTGCAAATAGACACACTGGAAACATCTGTTCGCTGGGACAATATTATGGAAGTACACAGTACTGTCAAAGAATTCGTTAAGTCGCATCCACGAACAATAGTCATGAGCCACTCATCGCATTTTTACAAAAATGGAACAAACCTTTATTTCATCTTCATCACCCGTGAGAAAGACCTGGATAAATACATCCAGTTCCACAGATCAGTCATAGACATCATTATCAAAAGTGGCGGCAGCCCATCCCACCACCACGGCATAGGCCGCATGATGACTCCCTGGCTCGAAGAATATCTTGGCAAAGAACAAATGAATACTCTACGAACACTCAAAAAATACTTCGATCCAAATAACATTATGAATCCTGGCGTATTAGGTCTGTAATAAGCTGGACTACAAAGCGGTAGCAAATATAATCTAATCTCATACTGAAAAATAAATGTGAAACTTCGCTGCCAGTAAATAACTTCTATATAGCTATGCTATCAATGTTATTAAAATCCTCTGCAGCACACTGAATATAAAAGCCCTACGAAAAAAATTATAATTTCAAAAAAATATGATATTGAAATACTAATTCATACACAGCTAATGTCTATCTTTTGCTGAGCATTTACCATAACATGTAATGATATGCTATTTTGTATCTAAATATAGACACTTGTTCAAATTCTGGCGGAAACTGCATTTTTTTAATACCTTTCCTTCTTGCATAATTACAATGCCTGGATTAGCACGAATAACAGTTCTGAGCATAGTTTCATCAGCCGTAATTATCTCTAAATTATTATTAATCAAAATTTTATTAAGCGCTTTTATTTCTTCTGCTGTTGAGCTTGTTGCTAAATAAGCTCTGGGGTAATATTTTCTTGTAAACTTATGAGCGAAGATCACGGCCTTCTTAAGTCCCTGTATATTGCTATTTCTCAAATCTGGCGCAATTATTAGCAGCAAAGGCTTCGATGTTGTCAGCAGGCTGTCTGTGATGTCCTGGTATTGTGCATCAAAGAAATAGAAGTCATGTATTCCGTGATGATTACCTTTTTTTATGACAATAGTCTTTGTGTCTTGCCACACCCAGTTTGTGTCTTGCCACGGGGCATTATCTTCGTCAAATTCTTTTATCCTTCCGGTTCTGGTATTTTTATAAATAAGCACAGAGCGATACTGAATATTGTTATTTTGTGCTCTAAGTTCTGCTTTTATGTTGACCCCCATTCTGTATGGACGCATGTCTATTATTGGTAAAAACATAAAATTATAGGCTTCAAATAGTAATATAATTAAGATTGAAGTTAGTAATGTTAACCATTGTTTCCAATTCTTAGAGCTTGAATGGAGATTACGATAGTTTAACCATAAATAAACGATAATGATGTCAAAAATTAAATTCTTGCCAAACGTCTGCCAATTAGTAAGATGGATGGCGTCTCCAAAGCAGCCACAGTCCAGAATAGGATTCTTTATTGCAAGATAAAATGTTAGTGGTGTAAAAACAATTAATATAGCTGTCGCCAGTCCCAGCGTCATTCGGGGAAATATATTAAACAAAAACATCACGCCGAGTAGGAATTCTGTGCTAATGAGTATAATAGCCAGTAGGAAAGAAAAATTTATCAGAAAATTTAGATGCAAAAAACTAAAGTAATCAATTAGCTTATACTTGGTTCCCAAGGGGTCAATTGCCTTGACAAAACCGGAGAATATGAAGACAATACCAAGCAATATCTGTGATACTCTAACAAGTTTTTTCATGGCTTTTTTTCAGAAAAATATGCTGTTTAAGATAAGCCTTTTATGACAATTATCATATAACTGAGAGCTTTTGTCCATTTTGTCGCTCAGCAATTAGATTTGTTGGTAATTAATAATGAGTTAAAAGTTTTACATTTGTTCATAAAAACAATATCTTTGCATGATATTTATAACCAAAAAAATTAAATGACAATGATAACTATCACATTTCCAGATGGACAGAAAAAAGAATATCAAGAAGGAATAACAGGGTTAGAGATAGCCAGGGACATTAGCGGCAGATTAGCTGGCGAGGCTCTGGCAGTAAGTGTTAATGGCCAGACATGGGATTTGACAAGACCCATAGAACAAGACGCGGAGATTAAATTTTACACATGGGACGATCCACAAGGCAAAGATACATTCTGGCACACATCTGCCCACCTAATGGCAGCAGCTCTGGAAAAACTTTATCCAGGGATAAAATTCGGTATAGGTCCGGCTGTAGAAAATGGCTTTTATTATGACGTCGAGCTACCAGAAGGTACAGTGTTGTCTGAGAAAGATTTTGCCGAGATTGAAAAAACAATGCTCGAGATAGCCAGGCAAAAGCACGAACTCAAAAGACGCCATGTGCCGAAGGCAGAAGCACTTGAATATTATCAGAAAAAAGGCGATCCTTACAAAGTTGAGCTTATTAGCGAACTCGAAGATGGCAATATAACTTTCTATGAATTAGGCGATTTTACTGATCTATGTCGTGGCCCGCATTTGCCACACACTGGATATATAAAGGCGGTTAAATTGCTAAATATTGCAGCTGCATACTGGCGTGGCGATGCTTCTCGCCAGCAGATGACACGTGTTTATGGCATTACATTCCCAAAGAAAAAACTTCTGGACGAGTATCTTGTCATGCTCGAGGAAGCGAAGAAACGTGATCATCGTCGCATTGGCAAGGAGATGGAACTGTTCTATTTCTCACAGCGTGTAGGTCTGGGGCTGCCTATGTGGTTGCCACGGGGTACTGTTCTACGCAAAAATCTGATTAATTTCCTTTCACGTTTACAGCAACAATATGGTTATCAGGAAGTTATTACACCACACATAGGAAACAAGAATTTGTATGAGACCTCAGGCCATTATGCGAAATACAAAGAGCATTCATTCCAGCCATTCACCACACCAGATGGCACAGAGGAATATATGCTAAAGCCTATGAACTGCCCACATCATGTAGAAATCTACAAGAGTAAGCCACATTCATACAAGGACTTACCAGTTCGTCTGGCAGAATACGGTACAGTTTATCGCTATGAGCAGAGTGGAGAGCTACATGGTCTAACGCGTGTGCGTGGCTTTACACAGGATGATGCGCATATTTTCTGCACACCAGACCAGCTCAAGGACGAGTTTAAAAAAGTAATCGAGATTGTACTATATGTGTTTGATGTTTTTGGCTTCAAGGACTTCGTAGCACAGGTATCCTTGCGCGACCCAAAGGACAAAGAAAAATACATTGGTTCGGACGAGAACTGGGAGAAAGCGGAGCGCGCTATTATCGAAGCCGCCGATGAAATGGGCTTGAAGACTACTGTAGAATTGGGAGAAGCAGCATTCTATGGCCCAAAACTTGATTTTATGGTACGCGATGCCCTGGGCCGTCGCTGGCAGCTGGGAACAATACAAGTTGACTATAATTTACCTGAGCGTTTTGAGCTCGAATACATTGGAGCTGACAACAAGCCACACCGTCCGGTCATGATACACCGTGCACCTTTCGGCTCTCTGGAGCGATTCGTAGCAATACTGATAGAGCATACAGCAGGCAAATTCCCTGTATGGATAACGCCTGAGCAAGTAGCGATTTTGCCCATTAGTGATAAGTTCGTTGATTACGCACGTCAGGTGCAGCAAGAGCTAATGGATAGCGACGTACGCGTATTTATTGATGATCGCAACGAAAAAGTAGGCCGTAAGATTCGTGATGCAGAAATTAAGCATATACCTTACATGATCATTGTGGGCGAAAAAGAACAAGCCAGTGGTAATATCTCAGTTCGCCGTCAGGGAGAGGGCGACCTTGGAGCGATGACAGTAGAGGAATTCGTTAAACATATCAAAGACGTTATGCGCAAGGAGCTTAAGCGATAAATTATGGCAGTACGTTTTATTTATGACACCCTAATATTGTTTCTGATAAAAAGAATCGGCTGGTATTAGTTTTATTATTTTGCCGAAAAGAATAGTAGTAGCGTGTAAAATTTTTATTAAAACCCAAAAAATCACTAAGTAAAGTTTTGCGCATTTTCAATTAAATTGTATCTTTGCCAAGCTAAATTTAAAAACTACAGAATTGTCCAAAAAAGGAGGTAAGAGGGAGCACGAACTCCGTTATCGCATTAATGAGCAGATACGTGCTGCTCAGGTACGCCTGGTAGGCGAAAACATAGAGGGCGGGAGCAGGATTGTGTCAATAGATGAGGCTCTGCAAATGGCTGATGAGCTGGATCTGGATCTGGTAGAAATTAATCCAAAGGCTGATCCACCAATAGCCCGAATTGTTGATTATAGCAAGTTTCTTTATGAACAGAAAAAGAAGCTTAAAGAACAAGCCAAAAAGGCTGCAAAAGTTGAGATAAAAGAGATACGTTTTACTCCACATACAGATGAGCATGATTTTCAATTTAAGACTAATCATGCGCGTAAATTTTTGGAGCAAGGAAACAAGGTTAAGGCTTCTGTATTCTTCAAAGGACGTTCTATTTTGTTTAAGGATCAAGGGCGTGAACTCCTGGACCATTTATTAGATGAACTGTCTGATATTGCTGAGCCCGAACAGAGACCAAAGATGGAAGGCCGTCGTTTGATTGTTATACTTAAGCCAATAAAGAAAACTAAGAAACAAAAAAATAAACCTACGAACGATGCCAAAGATCAAAAGTAAAGGAAGTGCTAAAAAGCGTTTTAAGCTTTCAGGAACTGGTAAAATACGTCGTCGGCACGCTTACAATAGCCACTTGTTTGCCAACAAGTCGAAGCGTCAGAAGCGCGATCTTAACCGCTGGGCAACAGTCGAACCAGTAGATGTTAAGAACATCAAGCGCACTTTAGGATTGAACTAATAAGTTTTTTCTCTTTTTCCTTTATAAAAAGAGGTTATAGTTTCAAACCCGAGCGCGAGCTCCAAAAGTTTCCGTCGATTGCGGAACGCTTGCGGTCAAAAAACTAAAAAACTATGCCAAGAGCAGTAAATCATGTAGCTTCACGCAGAAGGAGAAAAAAAATCCTCAAGCGTGTAAAAGGTTATTTTGGACGTCGTAAGAACGTCTGGACAGTTGCTAAGAATGCCTACGAAAAGGGGCTCGGTTATGCTTACCGTGACCGTCGCCAGAAAAAACGTAATTTCCGCACTCTGTGGATAGCACGTATTAACGCTGGTGTACGTCAATACGGAATGTCTTATTCCCAGTTTATGGGCAATCTTCACAAAGCTGGTATCGAGCTAAACCGCAAGGTTTTGGCTGATCTGGCAGTGAATAACCCAAAGGCATTTGAGGCTATTGTCCAAAAGGTTAAGGACGTTAAATAACGCACTGGAACGGTCGGCTTGAGCCGACCGTTTTTTATTGCAGATAAGCCAGATTCAACTTCAAGCAGCTATTGATAATTCATTTTATGCAAAATTTATTATGATAAAATCAAGAAGTATTTAGTATTTTATCCATATAGTCGTCTAGTTCCAGTCTGACCAGACCAAATCTTGTCGAAAAAATTACTATGCGTCTGATATTAGTGGCATATCTAAAACATTTCTCTTTAGAAAATATAGAAAAAGAATTGCTCACTCTCCTGTCCGACGAAGAGGTTAAAAGGTACCAAAATTTCGTTTCATTCCAGAGACGCAAGGAATGGCTCGCTGTGCGTTTTTTACTAAAAAATCATTTTGATTACATGCCGCAGATTGAGTATTTGCCCAGTGGACAACCATACTTGATAGACGAAGATTTAAGTATATCTATTTCTCACTCAAGGGATTATGCTCTGGTTTGTCTGACTACCGAGCCTTGTGCGGTGGATGTTGATATGCTTAGCCGCAATTATGGAAAAATTACTCGCCGTTTCCTCTCAAAAGAAGAAACAAAATTATATGCCCAGGACAGAGAGAAACTGGCTCTTTCGTGGATGGCAAAAGAAGCAATGTACAAGCTTTTGCACAAAGAGGGAGTGATTTTCTCAGAACATTTGCGTGTACTGATAAAGGAGAGTATTACAAATTTTGGTTATTTTTATGGGGAATATTTACCCGACAAACTAAGGGTGAAATTTACTTATTATCGCATTGATACAAACTTAATTGTACTAGCCCAGTATGCATGATATAGTCCAAGGCAAAGGCAAGAAACTGGCGGTTTTAATAGATCCGGATAAATTTGATGCTGGACAATACACACCAGTGTTACAAGCCGCACAGGAAAAGAAATTTGACTTTTTTCTAGTAGGCGGGAGCCTGACCTTTGCACCTATAGACAGAGTAGTGGACTTTTTGCACGCACACACACCATTGCCAGTTGTTTTGTTTCCCGGAGACCTTGAGCAAGTTTACACAGGTGCTGACGGGATTTTATTTTTGTCTTTAATTTCTGGTAGAAACAGCGAATATCTCATAGGTAAACACGTATTAGTAGCTAAACGCCTGAGAGATAGCGACATGAAGGTAATCCCCACAGGTTATATTCTTGTTGGTGGGAATGGACAGACAAGCGTAGAATACATTACTCAGACACAGTCATTGCCAGCTGATAAGACGCAACTGGCCGTAGCAACAGCAGTAGCTGGAGAGTTGCTAGGTATGAAGCTTATTTATCTAGAAGCAGGTAGTAATTCTACCATGCCTGTACCTAAGAGCATCATATCGTCAGTGAAAAATAATATCAATGTGCCTCTGATGGTTGGCGGAGGAATCAACTGCACCGAAAAGCTATATAATGCATACAATTCAGGCGCAGATATTGTCGTTATAGGTAGTGCATTAGAAACAGACCCAAGAATGATTACTGAGTTTGTTTCGGCGCTGGAGGAAGTCAAAAAAGATGGCAAATGAAAAGATTTTTGTTTTTTATTTCATTGTTAATTATTGTTTTACCTGCTTGCACGAAAAGACAAAAATTTCGCACAGGTCCTGATGGCATTCAGTATTATTTTGTAAAAAAACATCGTCATTCTGCCAGTCCAAAGTTCGGTGGCGGTGCTACTATTGATGTTCGTGTTTTTTGGCGGGATTCATTAATGTTTGATTCCAAAGACATGCCCAGGAAATTCACAGTAATAATTCAAGATACGGCAAATGGGAGTATAGATAGGGCTTTGATGATGATGCACCAGGGCGATAGTGCTATTTTTAAACTAAATGCAGTTAATTTCCTGACACACAAAGTTAATATGGCCTTGCCAAAAGGAATGACACGAAAGGATAAAATGACTTTTTATATCCGCTTGCTCAGGGTTTTATCCCCACAGAAAATAAAAAATATGCATCAGGAATTTCTTGATTACAGACGCAGACTCGAGCCAGAGCTAATTGACGATTATATAAAGCGCCATTCCCAGTATCATTTTGAGCTTCAATCCAGTGGTCTGTATATTGCCAGAGTGAAGGACGGACATGGACTAAGGCCAATGCAAGGAGATTCTGTTTTTATCAATTATATAGCATATTTCATCAATGGCGATCCATTCTCATCAACGCTAAAGAAAAGGCAGATATTCAAATTCAAAATAGGCGACGAGAAAGTCATTCCAGGCCTTGAAATGGCAATAAAACAAATGCGTGAAGGTCAGGTAATATTCGTAATAATTCCCTCCTATCTCGCCTATGGTGCGGAAGGTTTGTTAGACCTTATTCCACCATATAGCCCCCTGGTTTTCCAAGTGGAACTAAAAAAAGTAAAGCCAGCACAAAAAACTTTGTATTAGATTTTACATAGGGCGAATAACCAAGATAAAGAGCCCCAATTTATTATGCTTACCTTTTGTGCTGGCTCAGCAGGTGATAATCAAACTTCACTTGTCATAACGAATAGAGGTTGTAGCTCAAAGCTCTTGTAATATGGTCTTAATCTCTCTATGTTATAGAACTTATCTACATCGACGACCTTTTTCGTGCTTGTAACGACCTCTATAGGTACATTATCATATCGTCCATTCTTTAGAACTACCAGGCGTCCATGCAGGCCCTTTAGTATTAAGTCAAGGGCAAGATTTCCAAAAGCCATAGGTACTATTGAGTCAATAGCATCTGGGTCACCACTACGTACAAGGTAGCCCAACTTTTGATTAACAACTTGAATAGGTCGTCCATTATTGTAATTTGCAGATAGCTCTTTCAAAGCTTTGGATACAAGGTCGCCAATGCCTCCAAGTTTTTTGTGCCCAAACATATCTTTTTCGTTTGATTCAAAAATCATATCCCCACCTTTGAACTTGGCGCCTTCGGATACCAGCACAACAGAATAATTACTTGGATTTTTTTGTCTGTCTTCTACCATAAGGCGAGAAAGATGGTCTATATCAAATTCGTATTCAGGTATAACACAGCGATTTGCAGCTCCAGCCATTGTAGGCAGCATAGCTGTGAATCCAGCATAACGACCGAAAACTTCTATGACAAGGAAACGTTCATGAGACCCTGCTGTTGTACGCAGTTGATTGGTCAAATTAATCGTACGAGTAACACAAGTACTAAAGCCAATGCAGTAATCAGTACCTGGAACATCGTTGTCCATAGTCTTTGGGATACCAATAACCTTGACGCCCTCCTGCATCAGTCGAACGGCATAGCTCAGGGTATCATCGCCACCAATAGGGACCAGATAATCCAGACCGAGGAAATTCAAATTTTCGAGAACATGCTCAGTAACATCATTAATTTCGTCTTTGTAATGGTCTTTGAGATGCTCTGGTAAATAACGTTGAGGTACACGCTGTGGGTTAGTTCGCGAAGTATGCAGGAAAGTGCCGCCTGTCCGGCCTATCTTGTTGACAAGGGTTTCTGTCAGCTCAATGTAATGGCTAGAATTATCTGCTTTTTTATCTGGTATCATTTCGACCAGCCCGCGCCAGCCATTTTTGAGGCCTATGACATCATAGCCTTCACGCTTTGCTCTTATAGTAATGGCACGTATTGCCGGATTAAGTCCGGGGACATCCCCACCACCTGTTAATATGCCTATTCTTCCCTTACGTTTTTTTAGATTACTCATTGTTAGAAAGTTTTATGTTTTTGCTCAATTGGTATAAAATAGTAAAAAGGAAAGAATTTTTAAATACCACCTGTGCAAAGGTTTTCGGAGAAAGAGTAGAAAAAGCCCCGCTAATCCGAATTAGCGGGGCTTCTAAAAATCATTTGGCTCGAGACAAAAGCCTTTACTTATTGATAATAGCTTCTGTATCCAGTGCAATCATAAGCTCCTCGTTCGTAGGCATAACTATAACTTTTACCCTGGAGTCGTCTGTGGAAATTAATTGAGCTTTGCCCCTGAGGCCATT
>JALWCU010000274.1 GCA_027015275.1 Bacteroidales bacterium
AAATTTACAATAAAGAAATTATAAATGACATTATATCTGAAATTGAAAGGCTAAAGGAATAAACTGCTTTTGAGCAATAAAAAAGACGGGGCGTAAACTTACGCCCCGTCTTTTTTATTGCAACATGCTCAACTCTACTTTGTTTCTGCGAGCATTTTTTCGCCTTTCTCAATGGCTTCTTCGATTGTGCCCACCATGTAAAATGCTGCTTCTGGATATTTATCAAGTTCGCCGCTAAGGATCATCTTAAAACCTTTGATAGTGTCCTCTATCTTAACAAATACGCCTGGTCGACCTGTAAACTGCTCAGCTACGTGGAAAGGCTGTGAGAGAAAACGCTGTACACGACGAGCGCGGTGAACGATGAGCTTGTCTTCCTCAGTCAGCTCTTCCATACCGAGAATAGCAATGATATCTTGTAATTCTTTGTAACGTTGTAGTATCAATTTAACTTCAGTAGCAACCTGGTAATGTTCTTCACCGACTATCTCTGGCGAGAGAATTCGTGAAGTAGAATCCAGTGGGTCAACAGCTGGATAAATGCCAAGCTCAGCAATCTTACGGCTAAGTACTGTAGTTGCATCGAGGTGCGCGAATGTTGTAGCAGGTGCAGGGTCTGTCAAGTCATCCGCTGGCACATAAATAGCCTGGACAGAAGTGATTGAACCATGCTTAGTAGAAGTGATTCTTTCCTGCAATTCACCCATCTCGGTTGCCAGTGTTGGCTGATAACCAACAGCAGAAGGCATACGCCCCAGAAGTGCTGAAACTTCTGACCCAGCCTGTGTGAAACGGAAAATATTGTCAATGAACAGCAAGATATCTGCACCTTGTCCTTCGCCTTCTCCATCACGGAAATACTCTGCCACTGTCAGAGCCGAAAGGGCGACACGTGCACGAGCTCCCGGAGGCTCATTCATCTGGCCAAAGACCATTGTAACATTAGAATTTTTAAGTGCCTCTGGATCAACTTTGCTCAAATCCCAGCCACCTTCTTCCATTGATTTTTTGAACTCTTCGCCATATTTCAAAACGCCTGACTCGAGCATCTCACGCAGCAGGTCATTGCCTTCACGTGTACGCTCACCAACGCCACCGAACACGGACATACCTGAATATGCCTTGGCAATGTTGTTAATAAGCTCCATTATGATAACTGTCTTCCCTACGCCAGCACCGCCGAAAAGCCCAACCTTACCACCCTTGGAATAAGGCTCAATAAGGTCAATAACTTTGATTCCAGTGTAAAGTACTTCGTTTTCTGTCGAAAGTTCTTCGAAATCAGGCGCTTCACGGTGGATAGGATAACCACGTGATTTGTCAACATCGCCGATACCGTCGATTGGTTCGCCAATTACATTAAACAATCGCCCCTTAATCTGCTGACCGATAGGCATTTTTATTGTACTGCCAGTAGAAACAACGTCTACACCACGTTTTACTCCATCAGTCGAATCCATGGCAATTGTACGAACCGTATGTTCGCCAATATGTTGCTGGACTTCCAGAATAAGCTTTTTGCCGTCAGGCCTTGTCAGCTCCAGAGCGTCATAAATATTAGGTAACTCTTTGGTATTTTCGAATGTAACATCAATGACAGGACCAATAACCTGTGCTACTTTACCAATTACTGCCATTTATTGCTATGTTTTTATTATTTTAACCACTTGAGAGACAAAAATAACACTTTTGGCTAATTAAAAAAATAATTTTGCCTTCGATTATTGTCCCATACGACTGCCCATTTTGTCATATCTATTTGCATTGGACGGATCTATCTGTTTCATTATAATAGCAGCTTGACGTGCTTCGGGCATTGGCGCCTCGGAAAAAATATTTATTATCTCATCTCGCTTTGTGTCCAGGAAAAGTCTTATCAGAAAACTCTGAGGCTTGCGCTTGTATAGGACAAGCATGTCTTTGAGAGCGTCAAGCACTCCTTGCCGTCCTGCGCTAATGTCCTTTGCCATCAGGTCGAGCCCAAGACGATGATATTTATACATTGCCTCGTGAAATGGAGAAAAAGCATCATCATTCAAATCACGGGTAATATAATACCGATTGTCATAACGACTTGTGCCACTTGCACGCCATGCGTCTGATAAACCGCTCTGGGCATTGGATACAATTGTTTTCATCTTCTGGAAAAATTCTGCGCCACCCTGCTCCGAGAACGTGTCGAAATCCATGCCGATTATAAAATAAGCATAATATGCCAGTGTATATGCCAGCTCTGTGGTATAGCTACGCTCATTAAACTCAATGGGCTGATTCTCCATATAACGGAACTTTAGCCAACCGCTTTTCTCCTTAATGTCGAGAACAGGCGATGTATATGAAGAATTATAAACAGGACGTGTGGAAGAAACCTGAATAGAACCTTCGAAATAGTCTGTGCCGTTGAATTTGTCAATGATTATCAGTATACTACAGTCAATTCTCTCCTCTGGCGCAAACACATAGTTTGTCCAGCGCGTAGTGTTCATAAAGTCTGTTATTGCCTTCTGCAATTGCTGAAAAATCTGAACATTTGTCGTTTTTACCTTAGTATAATTAACTGATACACGGCAGTTTAGCTCCTGAGCGTAAACATTTATTCCTAGCAAAATAAACAGAAAAATCAATGCACGTTTCATTAGCACTGTGATTTACAACTCTTTTGTTTAACGAAATTACTAAAATATGATTATGCACAAAATAAAATTGTCATCTCACTCCTCCTCAGTCCACATCAAAGACATAAATGCGCTTTGTCTCACCACCATTGCTTCCGAGAACAAAAACTCTATTCTGGACAAGGGTAACAGCTGCATTGACAATGAGTTTCAAACCATCAATCACACCCAGGTCAGTCTCTTTGCCATCCGGCGCAATAGAATACACATGCTCGTTGTCTTCGGCTTTATTCCAGCACAAAGTAATAATGTTACCATGATATAATCCAGCTATAAAGTCTGCATGCTTAACATGTATAATTTGCGTTTTTTTACTT
>JALWCU010000275.1 GCA_027015275.1 Bacteroidales bacterium
CAATAAAATAATTTTGAATTGAAGCAGTTATAAAAATGCTAACATTGTTCACAAAACATTAATTAGAAAAAAATGAAAGGTTACATCATAGATTTAGATACTTTGGAAATAAAAAAGAAAAAATTAGACATTAAAAAATTAGTAACTAGCTCATTCCCATATATTTTTCTCTCATTTGTAATATCTGTGCTTTCTACAGCTTACCTAATTACTTCCTATACAACCCCCAAAGAAGCAAAGTTACTGGAGAGTAAACAAGTCTTTATCCATAAATACGATCAGCTAAATAGCCAAATAAATCAGCTTGATAAACAGCTTAATACTTTAGCACAAAAAGATGACAAAGTTTACAGAAATGTCTTTGGCCTACCCCAAATTCCTCAAACCTGGCGTTATGCAGGTATTGGAGGTAGTATTGACAAGGACCTAAACGCTTCTAGAATTACAAAACAGACTGAAACCAAGCTAAAATTACTTGCCAAAAAAACGTATATCCAACAAAACTCTTATAAGGAACTAATTGAAGTCATATCAAACAAAGAATTAATGGCTTCATCTATTCCTGCGATTAGACCACTTGCTCGAAAAGACATTATTAGATTTTCTTCACCTTTTGGTTATCGCATGCATCCTATTTTACATGTAATCAAATTTCACACTGGTATTGATCTTACCGCCCGCATAGGAACACCGGTCTATGCTACAGGCGATGGTCTGATAGTAAGAGCTGATTACTCTTCTGGTGGATACGGAAACATAGTAGTTATTTCACACGGATTCGGCTATGAATCTTATTATGCCCATTTAAGTAAAATCCTTGTTAAACCAGGACAAAAAGTTAAAAGAGGCGATCTAATTGGCTTGGTTGGCACAACAGGACGTTCCACCGGTCCTCATCTACACTACGAAATTAGAATAAATGGTAAACCCGTTAATCCTGTCAATTTCTATTACAATGACATCACAGACCAGGAATATTCATTAATGGTCAAACAGGCAAAAAGTTCTGATGACACACATCTTGATCTTGATTAAATAAAAATTATTACAAAAAAGGGAGGCAAATTTGCCTCCCTTTTTTATTTTTGGTAAACAATACAAAATCTCAATGCCATGACCAATAAAGAAAAATACCAAAAGAGAATACTCAACATCAGAAAACATCTTAAGCAGTATCTTGTAGAAAATAATCTCAAAGCTATGGTACTTGGCGTATCTGGCGGAATAGATAGTGCTTTGACTGCTGCTCTGGCATACAAAGTAGCAAAAGAACTAAACATACCACTTATTACTCGTAGCATAACTATAGAATCTAACAAACAAGACGAAATCAACCGCTCTTTCATGGTAGGAAAATCCTATGGCACGGACTTCAGACACGTGGATTTGACAGAGGCGTTTCATCTCCTCCAGCCTTATATAGTAGAAGACATTGATAAAGAAAACAAAAACGACCTAAAATTTAAAATAAGAATGGGCAACATAAAAGCCCGTATGCGAATGCTGTACCTGTACGACTTAGCTGCTAAAAATAAGGGAATTGTACTCTCTACAGATAATTACACAGAACTGTTACTGGGATTTTGGACTTTACACGGTGATGTTGGCGACCTTGGAATGATCCAAAACCTATGGAAAATGGAAGTCTATGAAATGGCCAAATATATAGCAGAAACCGAAGCTAACCAATCACAAGCAGAAGCGCTCTGGGCATGTATTAATGCAACACCTACTGACGGGCTGGGAATAACCAACAGCGATCTGGAACAGCTTGGTGCAAGTTCATACAACGAAGTGGACAAAATACTAAAATCATATCTCAACGGAAATAAAGAATACGAAAATCATCCTGTCATACAGAGATATATTGCCACAAATTTTAAAAGAAACAATCCGTATAATTTCCCGAGAAACATAATCGATGAATAACTTAGCATGGGTTTTTGAAAAAAATCGGAAATTAGAACCAAATCATAAAAAAATAGCACGTCGTTCGATTGACGGCATGCTATTTTTATTTACTCTTCTATATTGTTTATATTTCCAAATTATGTAATTTTTATTAAATCATTCTTCCCAATCAAAGCTCTGGTCATTGTCCAGTTGTGGAACCTTCATCTCAAAGGCTTTACACTCCATTGCAACCCCTCCCAATGGGATTATTACTGCTTCAGAACTTGGCATTGCTCCACGCATTCTAACTGCCCGTTTGTACTCACGGTTTAACCTTTCTATCCAATTTGTTGAGTAAATCATGGCTCTGATTTTTACATCATACGACAAATAACTGAAATAGAGAATATAACATGCTTGACCCATTCTCTTCAATGACGGGTATCTGTCCGAATACTTGCCTATGAACCAAAGCCAACGCTGCCAACCTTTCTGTGGACTATCATCCGCTTTGTCTTTAACGAAAACCTTTTCCAAATCGCTTTTAACCACATCTCTATCCTCTTTCTTGACCTTTTTCAATATATTTCTCTTCAAATGAACTGCACATAATTGAACAGAGGCAGAACTGAAATGAGTGGCTATGGCATCCTCTATGCCTGGCAAAGCATTAGAGACAAACAAATCTATTCGCCTAACTCCTCGCCTCTTTAACTCGCCAATAACTTCCTGCCATCCTTGACTACTTTCTATTGGAAAATTCATTATGGTCAGTACTTCTCTGGTCCTATCTGGCCTTACGCCTAAGACTGTGTAATAGGCCTCTTTGCTTACCTGACCTCCACGACGGGTATAGATAAACGTAGCATCTATATAAACTATTGGATAATACCAGTTTAACGGCCTGTGTAACCATTGTTTTACTATCTGGCGGGCGCCTGAAAATATCTTACTTATCTGGCTTTTGCTATAGGAACGGCCATAAAGTGTCTCAAATATATATCCTATTTGTTCTGTTGTCAAACCCATTGAATATAGCTTAAATGCCATCTCTTTTGCTTCTTCCTCCCACTGGCTCAGTATTGCCAATATCATTGGG
>JALWCU010000276.1 GCA_027015275.1 Bacteroidales bacterium
TGTTAACAAGAATGCAATTCCTAGGGACATTCGCAAAAAGCTTGGGCTGTGATACAAAATTTCTTTAAAGCATTTAGCCTAATAGCTTCTTAAGTATTATGGACTAAAGACTTTTTGAGAATATAAAAACAAATAGGCGGGGCTCCTGCCCCGCCTATTTGTTTATGCTTTTTAGCTGCAGTTAGTAAACTATTGCATACTTTCTGACATACACTGGTCTAAGAATCAGTAGTTTATTTTTTTTACTACAGTAAAGGCATTCATTCCTCAATATCTGCTGTGTCATTTTTGTAATTTAGGATAATATTCTTCTTATTATCAAGCTTTTTTAGATCGTTTAGAGTATAGAATTTCATACCTTTTTCTTTGGAGTAATCCATTATTAGTCGGAATTTATCAAACCAGATAGCGTTAACATTTGTTCTATAATTATCTGTGAGACGATGTCCGTAGAACATGATGATTTTATTCTGTCTGGCAGCACTATCTATATAATTGAGAATATTTTGTAAAGAAATATGGTATTTGATCCAGTATCGTTCGTCCAGAGGTATTGGATGGATTATCTCTCTGGGCATGTTTAATGTATAAAAATATGGTTTTGTACTACCTAACTTAATAAAATAAAAGTATTTGTTAAGCAGTACTGAGTCTAACTGAGGTGTATGTGAGCCATAGGGGTAAGAGAAGTCAGAAATTAAGAGTCCATCATTTCTCATGAGCTTTAGGTCTGGATTGATTTCATAATTTAAGTATTTTGTAATTGTGCTAGTATCGAGAAAATCTTTTGCATGAATATGATGTGTCCCATGATAGCCAATTTCATGACCGTCTGCCTGGAAAATCTTTATAATTCTCTTTTGCCCTTTGCTAAGTATGTGATATTTAGTAATAAAGTATGTCATCTTTATCCCCATTGATTGTATGTACCGATAATGGTTTGCTTTATAAAAATCTCCAACATAATAATCATCGATGCAAAAGACAATGCCTGCAATTTTTCCATTATCTTTTTGGTTATAGTCTATCCGTTTATTGCAGGAAGCAATAAATATGAAACCAGCAGATAGAGCAATTAGTAGTAATTTGGTTCTCATTTTCTTTTGAAATTTAACTTTTTACACTTAACTTCTCATTATTAACTGTATCATCATGACTGTAAACAATTTTGTGATTTACAGCGAGATAAAGCTACTACTTATTCTTTTATTTTATCAATAAATTTTCGTCAATCAAGTAAAAAATTATAGAATTTGTTGAAAAATTATATTAAATATCTAAAATTTAATCTTAAACAATAAAGTAACAACATCATGAAAAAACTTTTTATTTTACTCACGTTTGTTTTTACTTCAATTATTTTCTTGCATGCTCAGTCCACGCAGCCAGAGTTTAAGTATTCTGGCAAGCTAAGAGCGACCAACTACCTGACCATTCCTGCTGGCATTTTCCCAACTACTGGTGATATTAATGGCGATACAGTGCCAGATCTGATTGTGGGTACTTATTACACACAGATTTACCAGTATAATTTTAGTCTTATTTTTCTCTATGACCGGCAGAATGATAAGTTTACTTTTTACGACACACTGCGAAACGCAGATGGCAGTGTTCTGCATGGGGTCAAGCCTATGATGGCGGAATTTAAAAATGACGATACGCTATATTTGGTGATTAATCCAGACTATAACCGTAACATATACCAAATTTATAAGCAAATTAGCCCAAATCGTTTCCAGCTTATCGATACACTCAGGGATGCAAATAATAATGTAGAACCACTCGATGGACCTTATACTTTCTTTGATGCTAACAGGGATAAAAAATTGGATTTATATGCTGTTGACTTCACTAACCAACTTGTTTATTACGAGAACGATAGCATTTATCATTATCTTAGTGGTTATTTCCCTGAAGATACTACAGGCGCTTACATACAGCCTTCGCCAGCAATTACTTATCTGAATTTTCTTAGGGACTTTGATTATTCGGCTGTTACCATAGATACTTTGCTTTATGTCTCAACCCAGGATAGTTTTATTTATGCTTATTCTATGATCAGACCGACTCGCTTGATTCGGGAAGGCAAGCTCATGGATAGGGATACAAATGTTATAAAAGTGAAGAATCCCAGACCAGTAATCAACAGGTTCTACGCTGACACTCTCTATGACATGTTGCTTTTCCGTGATTATAAAGCGCCTATTAAATACAGGCAGACGAACAAAGGTTGGGAAAAACAAGGATACTTGCCAGCAGAAAATTATTTCCTTCAGTCGTTTAATTACCCAGACATATTTTTCTATGACGTGAACAAGGATGGCTATGAAGATGCTTTTATGAGCGACCTGTACGGACATATTCTCGTGTCTCTGCGAGACGGCAAGAACAATTATTTCCTTTTGCCAGATACCCTGAGAACAAATGGTAAGCCAATCGAAATAGGCTCTACTATTCATTTTGCTATCGGCGATCTGGACGGCGATGGTAAAGACGATTTATTTATCGACGATTATGACGGTAATTTCTTGTATTACAAGCAGAACACTGGCTATGACTTTGACTTTGTGGATACCATAGACAAAGCAGGTCATGATGGTAGATTGACATTTGCAGTAGGCGATTTTAATGTGGACAATAAAAAAGACCTGGCAATAAGTGATGTAAACGGGTCTGCCTGGCTGTTAGACCTTTCGGATGGAAAGCTGGATACAGTGCTTACCTTTGGCCTGTGGAATAATTTTCCGTCCATAGCAGGTGGCGATATTAATGGCGACGGCTACGATGATTTTGTTATTTTATATGACGTGAGCTATCCAAAGGATAATATCACATTTTTCTTGAATGACGGCCATGGTAATTTCACTCAGACAGATAATTCAGGTTATGGCGCTTATCATGTGGGGCATTCTAACATTTCAATTGGTATGACAGACCTTGACAATGACGGGAAAATGGACGTTGTGCTCTCGCAGATTAACGGTTCT